>NZ_JARFIS010000999.1:0-292 GCF_029076575.1 Faecalibacterium sp. DFI.5.82 | reverse complement strand
CCGCCAGCGGAAGCTGGCTGTGGAGCTTTTCCGGCAAGCCTCAGGGCAGCAGCTCTGCCCTCTGCCCGGTGGAGAACCGGGTGTATTTTGGCATTGCGGGAGAAAATGCGCTTTATTCTGTACGGGTCTGAACCGCTCCGTCACGCTTCGCGTGCCAGCTCCCCTGCCAGGGGAGCTCTTGGCATCCCGGAAAAATTGTTGTAAACGCTTGGGCCCAATCGAACACAGAACATAGGGTCATCGCGGCAACCGATCGATACGAGGTTATTGATATGACAGACGCATTCAAACA
>NZ_JARFIS010000998.1:0-292 GCF_029076575.1 Faecalibacterium sp. DFI.5.82 | reverse complement strand
AAACGTTTGTCAGCGAAGATCAGCTGCAGCCGGATTCACCAGGCGAGCTGATCAATCTGGCTGAAAACTTCCGCTCCATGCCTAACGTGACCGATTTTACCAACCTGCTGTTCAGTCAGCTGATGAATCATCAAGTTGGTGAGATGGACTATGATGAGGCTGCTCATTTGAAATTTGCCGCGCAATGGTATCCTAAAGAGCAGGTCAAGCCAGTTGAGGTGATGCTCTATGATGCCAATGCTGAGGACAACGACGCCAATGCCAGTCATGAGGCTGATCGTCAGTCAGGCGA
>NZ_JARFIS010000997.1:0-293 GCF_029076575.1 Faecalibacterium sp. DFI.5.82 | reverse complement strand
AGCCATAGGGCTGACGGTTGAGATAGCTGGGGGAGAGCGAAGCGGCGTAGATGGACTGCCAGAGCATATCGTCGTAGAAGTCCTTCATCGCGTCATGCCCAGACTTGTTGCTCCAGCTCCCCATGTGAACCAAATCGTGCACGCCCTTTTTGGGCGCGTAGTACTGCTGCTCGGCCCGCACATCAATCTGAGACATACTTCGGATATTCAGCCGCAGCTTTTTTGCGGTCTTTTCCCCGTAGCCAAAGGCTACGATTGCCGCCACCTCTACCGGGGTGGCGAGAGACAGTGCC
>NZ_JARFIS010000996.1:0-293 GCF_029076575.1 Faecalibacterium sp. DFI.5.82 | reverse complement strand
GGAGCGGCCGCCTTGCGCTCCTTAGGCCGGGCTGCGGCCAGGGGCGGCTTCTTCGGCTTGGGGTCGCCGCGCATGCGGGCGAGCGCCTTGTCCCGGGCCACCGCCTCGGGGGCCTGGGGAGCGTCCGACAGCCACTTGCCGCGCTTGATCACCTCGTTGACCCGGCCCTGGTTGACCCCGACCTTGAAGGCGATCTCCTGCTGGGTCATGCCCGTGGAGGCGTGCAGGTCGAGGATCGCCCGGGCGAGCTCGGGCGTCATCTTCTGGCCGGTCAGCCGGCGGGCCGGCTTGAC
>NZ_JARFIS010000995.1:0-293 GCF_029076575.1 Faecalibacterium sp. DFI.5.82 | reverse complement strand
ACTGTAACCATCACAGGGTGCAAAATAATATACAGGATTTTCTTTATGACCTGTGGGTTGGCTCTTGCCATTCATTGGCCAGTGACTTTTCCACCAACATGAAAGACTTGGTGGAATAAGACTTCATTCTTGCCGAATCTATTATGAAAGAAAGGATGCAAAGCGCATGAAAAGATTGATTTCAACTTTGAACCTGTCCAAAGAGGATTGGCTCAGCTACCGCAAGTGCGGTATTACCGGCACCAATGCAGGTGCCATTCTGGGTGTAAATCCCTATCGTTCTGCTTTTCAGG
>NZ_JARFIS010000994.1:0-293 GCF_029076575.1 Faecalibacterium sp. DFI.5.82 | reverse complement strand
CAGTGATGACAAAGAGTTGATGATTATTTCCGGAGCCGATCATACGGATTTTTTTGATGATTTCCCATAATCGTCCTATTCTCAGTAAAGCAGGAACCCTGCCACTCCGCAAAGTATAATCATTAATATAGGATTGATTTTGTATTTCCGTGTACCTTTAAAGGTTACTAGAAAAATAATTATACTGATGATGAATTGATACAAATCTATTTGATAACTGCCGAAGTTTTCAGCATTCATCAAGACGAGTGCAGCTGCTGCCAGCAGACCTACTACTGCCGGACGCAACCCTT
>NZ_JARFIS010000993.1:0-293 GCF_029076575.1 Faecalibacterium sp. DFI.5.82 | reverse complement strand
AATACATGTTCTATGTCTTTGTCTTCTTGCCTTTCAACTTCTACAACCAATTGGTTCAATGAGTTATAATAGCTTCTGCCTGCCGATATAGGATACCAGCACATACCCCGTTTCACTTTGCGCCCGATGCCCATTGCTTCAGTCTGTTGCCTGAAAGTCTCTTTTTCGTAATCATATTCTAATTTTAGTAACAACTCTTTGCGTTGTAGTTTGTTAATTATATTAGAAAGGGGTATATGTTGGTTCATAATGATGCTTTTTTCTATAAGAATTGCAAAGATAATAATAATCCT
>NZ_JARFIS010000992.1:0-293 GCF_029076575.1 Faecalibacterium sp. DFI.5.82 | reverse complement strand
AAACACCAAAACGCCGCACAAATAAAGTTTTTTCCATTGGAAAAAAGTAGAGGACAAAAGAAAAGTCCCCGGAGGTCTAACCCCCAGGGACAACCCGAATATTTCAGCCCTTGCACCGATACCCCGCCCGCCGGAGAAACGCCTCCGCCTGGTGCAGCTCGGTGAACGTCCGAGAACTATGCTTCTGGCGGTCACGCCCCATAAGATGCTGACCATCCAGAGCTTTCACCACAAAGTGCTCCCGCCCGTTCTTCATAACCCGGTTGAAGTAGACGGCCTGCCCGGCCTCATTG
>NZ_JARFIS010000991.1:0-293 GCF_029076575.1 Faecalibacterium sp. DFI.5.82 | reverse complement strand
CAGCGCTGTGGAGCCCGCAAACCGCCCCACCACGGCCACGTACGACATGTTGAATAAGACCTGCAGCAGATTGGATAATGCCAGCGGCAGGCTGACCAGATGGATCTGCTTTGCCAGCGGGCCTTCTGTCAGGGATCTTGTGCTAGATTTCATGTTCTCTTTTTCCTTTTCCAGCCCTAAACCGTGCCCGCGCATACCGGGGCACAACAACTATTATAAGAGATGCGCACACTATTGCAAGATGAATCTTTCAAAACAGAATGCATCAGCGTCTTGCAGGCGCGGGATCGGGC
>NZ_JARFIS010000990.1:0-293 GCF_029076575.1 Faecalibacterium sp. DFI.5.82 | reverse complement strand
GAATGGTATGGCCGTTGGTACAATCTTGAATGTAGAGGATCCGGTAAAATATAAATGTAAAGTGCGTCCTGAGAACCAGCTTTATGACACAAACAATACCAAAAATAAGCTTGGAACAGAAATTTTGGTTGATTCCGGACAGTTTCCTGTGATTCCGATTAAACAGGCGGATGGTTCTTACAAGCATTACTATTATCTGGAAAAACCGAGTAGTTGGGAGCAAGATGCCCAGAAGAATTATGGCGGCACGTACACAATTGAATGGTACGAGGTGGTTGCATCGGGTGGAGCCA
>NZ_JARFIS010000099.1:0-426 GCF_029076575.1 Faecalibacterium sp. DFI.5.82 | reverse complement strand
GCAATGGCTTCCAGATCCTCCCGCTCCATCACCGCACCGGTGGGGTTGTTGGGGAACGGCATGATAAGGAGCTTGGTCTTGGGGGTGATGGCGGCGTTCAGGGCCTCGGGCCTGAGGCGGAACTCATCCTCCTGGCGGCAGGGCACATGCACCGGCACACCGCCGGACAGGGTGGTGATGGGCTCATAGCAGACAAAGCAGGGCTCCGGGATGATCACCTCATCCCCGGGCTGCACAATGGCGCGGATGCTCATATCAATGGCTTCGCTGCCGCCCACGGTCACCAGCACCTCCCGCAGGGGGTCGTAGTGCAGGTGCATCCGGCGCTCCAGATATCTGCAGATCTCCGCCCGCAGCTCTTTCAGGCCTGCGTTGGCGGTGTAGCAGGCATCGAGAGCCTGGAGCATGGCCGCACCCGCTACACCG
>NZ_JARFIS010000989.1:0-293 GCF_029076575.1 Faecalibacterium sp. DFI.5.82 | reverse complement strand
CCCGAGGGCGTAATAGAGTTTCTCTACGCCCTCGGCCAGCAGGGGCGCGGCAAAGCCGTTCTTTGCGGCCAGCACCAGCCCGCTGGTGTCTTTAACGATCCGGTTCACCGGGCGGAATACCGGGCTTTCGCCGTGGGCAGCCGCCCAAGCGGCATAGCCGTTGGCCAGGGTGTCCCGAGGGTAGTTCAGTGTGGGGTGGACCGCCTGATGGGGCGGTTTTTCCAGCACCACGGCAAACGCATCCTCGTAAACGACCCTGACCGGGATCTCAGGCTGCGGCTCCACGCCGGGGC
>NZ_JARFIS010000988.1:0-293 GCF_029076575.1 Faecalibacterium sp. DFI.5.82 | reverse complement strand
TGTCAACGGCTTCCTTGCTCTGAGCAGTGATCTTTGCCCAGTCGCCAGCCTTGAAGACATCGCTCTTGCACATCCAGGTGCCGCCGACAGCGAAGATCTGGTCGTAGCCCAGGTAATCGTTGACGTTCTTTGCGTTGACACCGCCGGTGCACATCCAGCGTGCGCCCTTCAGGGCAGCGCCGATGTTCTTCAGCATGCCGAAACCGCCGTTTGCCTCAGCGGGGAAGAACTTCTGGGCCTAGCAGCCCATATTCATTGCCTGCTGCATCTCGCCGTCAGAAGCGGTACCGGGG
>NZ_JARFIS010000987.1:0-293 GCF_029076575.1 Faecalibacterium sp. DFI.5.82 | reverse complement strand
GCAAAGTTCTGCATAACGGTGGTGTGCTGGAAGCCCCAGCCATCGTTGTTCTCAAAGGTCTCTTCGGTGTACAGCTTGGAGCCTGCACCGATGCCGCTGGTCAGCATGGCAACTTCCATCATGCTCATGTGCTCGTTCAGGTAATCCTCAGTGCAGGGGTTGCCTTCCTTATCGATGTAGTGGTAGACATGAGCGGTCTTGCTGTTGTCAACCACAATCTTGCCGCCGTCCAGGTCGATCTCCAGACGATCGGTGCCGATGGCATCGTGGGTGCAGGTGGTAAAGGTGCCGGT
>NZ_JARFIS010000986.1:0-293 GCF_029076575.1 Faecalibacterium sp. DFI.5.82 | reverse complement strand
CCAAAGGCGATCTTATCCACCGGGCGCTGCATGGCCTGCAGCATCTCCTGTGCATAGGGATCATTGCCCACAAAGATGAAGTACTGGCTCCGGTTTGCGTTGAGGATGGGCAGCACATCGGCCAGCTGCCCGGCCTGCACCGTGACAAACACAAGGTCATACACATCCTCGGGGGCCAGAGCATCTGTCGTCTGCATCCGATCCACCGTTGTTTTCCGCTGGAGCATGTGGCGGATGGTCAGGCCCTTCTGGTCAATGACCTCCTTCCACTCGCCCCGGGCCAGCAAGGTGAC
>NZ_JARFIS010000985.1:0-293 GCF_029076575.1 Faecalibacterium sp. DFI.5.82 | reverse complement strand
GAAGACAAGATAGCTGGGCGGCTCAACGGAAACGACTTTCTTGAGCGCAAAGTCCAGACCGTATTTGCTGGCGGTCCGCTCAAAGGATTTGATGTTGCCATCCGTCACTTCGATGTTGGAGATGGCGGCATTCTGGCTCATCAGATGCTTGATGGACTGCTTGCCGCGATATGTTTTTGGCTGCTGCATCTGCTTCTGTGCCTTCTCAATCTCCTGCACGAACTTGTCCAGTGCCTTTTTCAGCACCTCGGCTGAGATTTTGCCGCCCTTGATCATAATTGCAACAATTTTGG
>NZ_JARFIS010000984.1:0-293 GCF_029076575.1 Faecalibacterium sp. DFI.5.82 | reverse complement strand
GGAGACCGCCAGCGAAAAGGCAGCTGCCGACGGCTGGCGCGGCAAGGTCAAGAGCCTGCTGAACTGGATGAACCAGAAAGAGTAGGATGAGCAGCAGTGATCAGCAATCGTACCAACGGCACAAAGCCTGCCATCCAGCACACCAAGAGCATTCTGGACGACCGCCGCATCCGGCTGCTGCTGGCCATCGTGGGTGCCATTGTGGAATGGATGGTGGTCACCATCGTCGTCCAGCCCGGCACCACCCGAACCATCAACAACGTGCCGGTGGATTTTACCTATGATTCCGCCGC
>NZ_JARFIS010000983.1:0-293 GCF_029076575.1 Faecalibacterium sp. DFI.5.82 | reverse complement strand
CCGCCCTTGGCGCGCTCTTCCTACTGCAGCTTCTGCAGGGCACCCCACAGCTTATCGGTCGCCTCGGTGGGGCCAGCCAGAAAGCTTTCGTCGCCGACGTACGGGGTGTAGTTCTTCTGGATGAAGTCGCGGACATTGACTTCCTCTTTCCAGATGCGGCCCTCAAAGCCTTCCCACTGTTCAAAATTGATCATTGGAACCTCCTTGCTCCATTCGATGCGCAGGGTTAGCGCATTCTAACTATTGAGCCTTTGAAAAACCGCACTGTATCGGCGGCTTTCTGGGGGCGAAAC
>NZ_JARFIS010000982.1:0-293 GCF_029076575.1 Faecalibacterium sp. DFI.5.82 | reverse complement strand
CTGTGGACCATTTCCGAGGTGAAGGACCGTGCAAAGCGTGCCCCTGCCAAGAAGGCAGAGGAGGCCGTGGTAGAGGCTGCACCTGTGGTCGAGAGCGCTCCTGCAGAGGAGGCAAAGCCGGAGGTCAAGGAAGAGCCCGTTGTGGAGGAAAAGCCCGTGGAGGAGCCTGCAAAGGCTGAGGACAAGCCCGCTGAGCCTGTTAAGGCCGAAGAGGTGAAGGCGGAGCCTGTCAAGGCCGCTGCTCCCGCTGCCAAGGCTCCCGCAAAGAAGCCCGCCGCCAAAAAGACCAGCCG
>NZ_JARFIS010000981.1:0-293 GCF_029076575.1 Faecalibacterium sp. DFI.5.82 | reverse complement strand
GCCCTAGATGAACTGCTCGGTCAGGGCAGCCTCACGGCCGGTAGCCAGGTGGATCACGTCGGGGTAATCGCCGCCCTGCATGGAAGGTCCGATGACATCCTCCAGCATATTGTCGGTGGTCAGCTCCACCTTGATGCCGGTCTGGGCGGTAAAGGCCTCAGTGACCTTCTTCCACATATCAGCGCCATAGCCGGTCTAGATGGCGGCGACCTTGATGGTCACGTCCTCAGCGGGAGCGGCAGATGCAGCAGCGGAAGAAGCCGTGCTGGAAGCTGTGGAGCTTGAAGAACCGC
>NZ_JARFIS010000980.1:0-293 GCF_029076575.1 Faecalibacterium sp. DFI.5.82 | reverse complement strand
GATGGCTGATTCCGGTGCGCGTGGTTCTATGAACCAGATCAAGCAGCTGGCCTGCATGCGCGGCCTGCTGGCCAACACCGCAGGTAATACCATCGAGATGCCCATTCGACCAAACTACCGCGAAGGTCTGAACATCCTGGAATATTTCGTTTCCGCCCGTGGCGCTCGTACGGGTCTGGCTGATACCGCTCTGCGTACCGCTGACTCCGGCTACCTGACCCGCCGCATGGTCGATGTCTCTCAGGAGGTCATCGTCCGTGAGATCGACTGCGGCACCACCGACGGCCTGTGGG
>NZ_JARFIS010000098.1:0-427 GCF_029076575.1 Faecalibacterium sp. DFI.5.82 | reverse complement strand
AAGCGCACCATCAGTATAATGGAGCATAAAGTTTTGATAGGCGCGCAGCTGTTCTGGCGATTCATATTTCTTCTCACTGACCCGACCGGCAAAATCAACCTGGGCCTTGATTGCTGCCAAACTGGCCTGGTTGTTTTCATTCCAGCGTGCGGCAAAATCAGCATACGGCTCCATCAAGGCAATCTTTAGCTGTGGATAGTCGGCTTTGATTGTCAACGCGCTTTCGATGCTCCAGCGCTCAACTCCCATCTGTGGTCCCGTAATCAGCCAAAACTCCTCTGACATGCTTTCTAATTGATAGCGCAGTTGCTTTTGCAGCACGTCTTTAATCACCGCAACTTTGGGATCCTTTTCATCAAAGACGCCCAGCTCATATGCTCGATAGCCCGTCGTCCACAGTCTTTTCATCTAATCATGTTCCTTTCCG
>NZ_JARFIS010000979.1:0-293 GCF_029076575.1 Faecalibacterium sp. DFI.5.82 | reverse complement strand
AGAGTACGACGAGATGATGGAGATGATCGACGAGTACAAGGACAAGTTCGAGAGCGTCGCCGTTGCTGAGCCCCTGCTGGGCGAGGTTGGTGCCGACGCTGCCGTCATCAACGCTGACAAGGAAGCTGTTGCCAAGGCCGTTACCGCTGCCGCTGTGAAGGATGCCGGTTTCGACAGTCTGGAGGCCGCCGCTGAGGAGTAGGTCGCCTTCGTCTTTATGGGCCACGGCACCTCCCACACCGCAAAGGTGAGCTACAGCCAGACGCAGACCGCCATGCAGACCCTGGGCTACA
>NZ_JARFIS010000978.1:0-293 GCF_029076575.1 Faecalibacterium sp. DFI.5.82 | reverse complement strand
GAAAATGGCCCTCTCAGGCAAAGCCGTAAGGCTTTGAATGAGAGGGCTGCATTTTACAGTTTCCCGCACTGTTTGCCGGTGAATAACCGCAGGGTGGTGTTGGCACGGAACACTTTCCCGGCCCGCAGGGCGGTGGAGGGGAACTCCGGGTGGGAGGGGCTGCAGGGGAAATGCTGGGTCTCCAGCGCAAAGCCGCCGTATTTCTGCATCGGCACGCCGCCCTTGCCGGGGGCGGGGCAGTCCTGCAGGAAATTGACGGTGTAGAGCTGCACGCCGGGCTGGGTGGTATAGAC
>NZ_JARFIS010000977.1:0-293 GCF_029076575.1 Faecalibacterium sp. DFI.5.82 | reverse complement strand
ACGGGGGAGTTCAATGCTATAATAAAAAGGACGGCGTTCAGGGCAGGAAGCCCCGGGCGGCCGTCCTTGGTTTGTTTTAAGTGCAAAAGGAAGTTTTTAGGAGTATCGAGATGGATATCACACACATCACCTCATTGTTGGGCGGTATTGCGCTGTTCCTCTATGGTATGTCGATCATGGGTGCAGGCCTGGAATAGCTGGCGGGCGGCAAGATTCAGGGCGTGCTGCAAAAGCTGACCTCCTCCACCATCAAGGGTGTCATTTTCGGCACCCTCATCACCGGCGTGATCCAG
>NZ_JARFIS010000976.1:0-293 GCF_029076575.1 Faecalibacterium sp. DFI.5.82 | reverse complement strand
ACATGGCCTTTTGAGAATGATACCAGCGCCATTACAAAGAAGCTGGCAAAGAAAAGTTTGCAAAGCGAGAAGCGCCGGAATCTGGTGGTGGTGATTGCCGTTGCGCTGGCGGCATTTCTGATCTGCTTTACGGGAATTGTGTCTACCTCCCTGACACAAATGCAGCGCAATCAGGTTGTCGATACTTATGAGGCGGTCTGGCTGGGCGTAGAGGAAAACGACATTGAAACCCTGAAAGGACTGCCGGAGTGTGAGCGCGTAGGCGGCTACTATATGCTGGGTGAGGAGCTGTC
>NZ_JARFIS010000975.1:0-293 GCF_029076575.1 Faecalibacterium sp. DFI.5.82 | reverse complement strand
AGATGGAGGGTGAAAGCTACGTCCTGCGCCCGATGAACTGCCCCCACCACATGATGATCTACGCAAATCGTCCCCACACTTACCGTGACCTGCCCATGCGCATCGGTGAGATCGCACACGATTTCCGCTACGAGTCCTCCGGCACCCTGAAGGGCATTGAGCGCGGCCGCCACTACTGCCAGAACGATGCCCACCTGTTCTGCACTCCGGAGCAGATCAAGAGCGAGGTCGCCGATGTCTGCAACCTGATCTACGAGACCTACAAGGACTTCAAGATCACCGATTACCGCTGC
>NZ_JARFIS010000974.1:0-293 GCF_029076575.1 Faecalibacterium sp. DFI.5.82 | reverse complement strand
ACCGTAGGGATTCCCAGCCGCCGCATTTTGCCGTTGCTTTTTGGAATATATTCACGGCGGGCTGGTTTGGGCTGGTATTAGCGAAAACACGATTGAATCAATAAAATCAGTTCATCTTTTGGCATTTGCAGATATTTGTCCATTTTCATCTTGTCCACTCCGGCGGTTTTACTGCCCTTATTGGAATTGATGTTATGGATGGCGGTCACAATGGTGACTTCGTGCGCCATTGCTTCCACCAGTCCGGTGAACGAAACGCCTTGCCCGGATTTCTCATAGAGCATATCCTGAAT
>NZ_JARFIS010000973.1:0-293 GCF_029076575.1 Faecalibacterium sp. DFI.5.82 | reverse complement strand
TTGCCGAGGTGGAAGCCAGCGGCGGCGAGCGTTTTACCGTCAAGCAGCTGGAACGCACCCGAAAATCTTTGGAGGCCAGGCTGGAGAAAGTGCAGGCAGAAAGCCGCAAGGACGATGTGGTGACATTTGAGCAGCTGGGCGTGGACCGGCTGTTCGTGGACGAGGCACACAACTACAAAAACCGTGCGAAACGTTGCGCATAAGCCCTTGTTGACAGCAAGGACGAACAGCGGCATGTGATTGCACTTAGAAATAAGAACATATCACAGAGAATTTGAATCTCGAAATCAGGG
>NZ_JARFIS010000972.1:0-293 GCF_029076575.1 Faecalibacterium sp. DFI.5.82 | reverse complement strand
GCCCTGGGGCTTATCCTCGGTGTCCGACCAGGTCTGCAGCCATGCGGTCAAGATCCGGCGGCCATCCGGGGCAAGAGTGGTCTGGGTAGCAGAGAAGTCGATGCCGCCGTCCATCAGCTGCACATTTTCCTTGGTGAAGGTGTGGGTGGCTTGGTCGTAGCTGCCGATGAAGGCAATCTCGTTGTGACCATTGTGAAACTCACCTTTGGGCAGCATCTCCATGGGGCCGAGCATCAAGACCTGCTTGCCGTCCAGCGGAAAGAAGTCCGGGCACTCCCACATTTTGCCGTACT
>NZ_JARFIS010000971.1:0-293 GCF_029076575.1 Faecalibacterium sp. DFI.5.82 | reverse complement strand
CCATTGCCGCCGTCACGCCGGTCCTGCCCGAGGACCCGGAGGACGGCAGATGGTAACCGCAGGGATGCTGCCCCGGGCGGCAGTCCGGGAGGTGGAGGCACGCCTGCACGCCGCAGGCTGCCCCGACTCAGATTTTGACGCGGCCGAGCTCTTCCGGCTGGCAGTGGGCGGGGATGCCCGCCTTGCCGATGCTCCGCTGGGCGCAGAGCAGGCAAAGCGGCTGGAAGCCCTGACGGCCCGCCGCGCATCCCGGGAGCCTTTGCAGTACCTCTGCGGCAGCTGGCCCTTCCTTG
>NZ_JARFIS010000970.1:0-293 GCF_029076575.1 Faecalibacterium sp. DFI.5.82 | reverse complement strand
TTCACCGATACTACAATTTCACTGAGCTCACGGTTGAGACAGCGTCCAGATCATTACACCATTCGTGCAGGTCGGAACTTACCCGACAAGGAATTTCGCTACCTTAGGACCGTTATAGTTACGGCCGCCGTTTACTGGGGCTTCAATTCAACGCTTCTCTCATCGATGACATCTCCTCTTAACCTTCCAGCACCGGGCAGGTGTCAGGCTGTATACTGGATCTTTCGATTTGGCACAGCCCTGTGTTTTTGTTAAACAGTTGCCTGGACCGATTCTCTGCGCCCTCCCATAAA
>NZ_JARFIS010000097.1:0-427 GCF_029076575.1 Faecalibacterium sp. DFI.5.82 | reverse complement strand
GTTGGTTAGAGCGCTACACTGATAATGTAGAGGTCGGCAGTTCAACTCTGCCTGGGACTACGAACGGAATCAAGTTCGGGGGATTAGCTCAGCTGGCTAGAGCATCTGCCTTGCACGCAGAGGGTCAACGGTTCGAATCCGTTATTCTCCACTCCATCGGAAACGTAAGAAACGAAGATGAACGATCTATGACATATTGTACAAGCAAACAGTAATTTTAGTAGTAAAGAGCTGAAAGTATATATCATCCCGCTGGCACGCAAGTGTGAGCGAATGGATAAGGAAAGTAAAGAAGGGCGCATGGCGGATGCCTTGGCTCTCGGAGGCGATGAAGGACGTGATAAGCTGCGATAAGCTTTGGGGAGGTGCAAATGACCTTTGATCCAGAGATTTCCGAATGGGACAACCCAATATCTTGAAGAGGTAT
>NZ_JARFIS010000969.1:0-293 GCF_029076575.1 Faecalibacterium sp. DFI.5.82 | reverse complement strand
ATCACCATCGTCAAGCACTACATTTACCGTGCCATCTCTGCTAAGACAGACAACCGCCCGGAGTTTCAGCAGATGATAAAAGACAGCGACAAGAAGCTGTTTGACATAGTGCTGGTCTGGAAGCTGGACCGCTTTGCCCGAAACCGCTACGACAGTGCCCGGTACAAGACCCAGTTGAAGAAGAACGGTGTCAAGCTCATGTCGGCTACCGAGGTCATCTCGGATGGCCCGGAAGGCATCAGTCTGGAATCGGTGCTTGAAGGCTATGCGGAATATTATTCCGCTGACCTGTC
>NZ_JARFIS010000968.1:0-293 GCF_029076575.1 Faecalibacterium sp. DFI.5.82 | reverse complement strand
GTAGTTCTTTTTATCCGGGATTACGGTCGTACCCAATAAAAAGTCCGTGGACACATTGAACACTCTGGCGATGCGGATAACGCTTTCTTCGCTCAGCTTTTCGGTCTTTCCGCTAAGGAATCGGCTGATGGTGCTTTCATTCACATCAATCCGAAGTGCCAGTTCTCGCTGGGTCATCTTGCGTTCTCTCATTACATCAACGATTCTTTTCCGAACATCGGCGGGTTAATTAGTATCAGCCATTATGCTTCCTCCCCTCTGTCTGTTTTCTGTTTGATATATTTTCCGCTTTT
>NZ_JARFIS010000967.1:0-293 GCF_029076575.1 Faecalibacterium sp. DFI.5.82 | reverse complement strand
CCCGTTACATTGAATCCAAGCTCAACGTGGATCTGGTGGACAGCTTTGAAGCAGGCGGCGACGCTTACACCAACCAGCTGGCCACCTGCGTCGCCTCGGGAGAACTGCCCGACATCCTGACCGTCAACAGCTACGACACCTTTGTCGAGATGGTGAACAACGGCCTGACCTATGACCTGACCGATGTGTACGAGGAGTATGCCTCTGACTACATCAAGAGCCTCTACGAGTCCTACGACGGCCGCTGCCTGGGCATGGCAACCTTTGACGGCCGGCTGATGGGTATTCCCGGC
>NZ_JARFIS010000966.1:0-293 GCF_029076575.1 Faecalibacterium sp. DFI.5.82 | reverse complement strand
AGGAGGAACCCGAAAAATGGCTGCAGCGAACAATGATTTTTTGAAGCTCTCTCCATGTTGGAGCATGAGCGCGGCATCACCGCAGAGTACCTGATCGAGAAGATCAAGGCTGCCATCGTGATCGCTGTCAAGAAGAACTATGAGGTCGAGGACGACAACGTTCTGGTGGAGATCGACCCCGACAGCGGCACGTTCAACGTCGCTCTGGTGCAGAACGTTGTCGCCGATGAGGACTGGTACGATGAGCACGCCGAGATCGGCATCACCGAGGCCCAGAAGATCCGCTAGAGCTA
>NZ_JARFIS010000965.1:0-293 GCF_029076575.1 Faecalibacterium sp. DFI.5.82 | reverse complement strand
CACGCCCCGCAGGCCCTCGATGTTGGAGGGGTGCAGGCCGATGGAGGGCTCGTCCAGCACATAGAGTACGCCGGAGGTGCGGTTGCGCACCGAGCGGGCCAGCTGCACCCGTTGGCGCTCCCCTGTGGAAAGGGTGGCAGCCTCCCGGTCAAGGGAGAGGTAGCCCAGCCCCAGCTCCAGCAGGCGGGCGGCGGTGGCCTGAAAGGACTCGCAGATGCTCTCAGCCATGGGGCGCATCTCCACGGGCAGGGAGGCGGGTACCCCCTCTACCCACTGCACCAGCGTGTCCAGCG
>NZ_JARFIS010000964.1:0-293 GCF_029076575.1 Faecalibacterium sp. DFI.5.82 | reverse complement strand
CTATCTTGGGCACGAGTGAGCTTAACTTCTGTGTTCGGAATGGGAACAGGTGGAACCTCACCGTCATCGTCACCGACCAATATGACTGGTTCAGTATAACATTTCTGTTTTACTTTGTCCAGTGTTTTTAGAAGGACGTGCCTTCAAAACTGAATAATCACTGCTCACATTTTATCATTGACTTGAGAATTCAAGCGAATTGTGGTCAAGCCCTCGATCTATTAGTACACACTTGCTGAATGGATCGCTCCACTTACACATCGTGCCTATCAACCTCGTAGTCTACAAGGGAT
>NZ_JARFIS010000963.1:0-293 GCF_029076575.1 Faecalibacterium sp. DFI.5.82 | reverse complement strand
AGTAATCCACCTGGGGAGTACGACCGCAAGGTTGAAACTCAAAGGAATTGACGGGGGCCCGCACAAGCAGTGGAGTATGTGGTTTAATTCGACGCAACGCGAAGAACCTTACCAAGTCTTGACATCCCTTGACGAACATAGAAATATGTTTTCTCTTCGGAGCAAGGAGACAGGTGGTGCATGGTTGTCGTCAGCTCGTGTCGTGAGATGTTGGGTTAAGTCCCGCAACGAGCGCAACCCTTACTGTCAGTTACTACGCAAGAGGACTCTGGCAGGACTGCCGTTGACAAAAC
>NZ_JARFIS010000962.1:0-294 GCF_029076575.1 Faecalibacterium sp. DFI.5.82 | reverse complement strand
CTAATTTATTGAATGCACAGGGGATAGATTCTGTTTTCTTTACTGGTCAGCAAGCAGGTATAATTACAAGTGATGAATATTCTAATGCAAAGATAAAGTATATAAATCCTAAAAAGGTAAAAAGAGCTTTAGATGATGGTAAGGTTGTAGTTATAGCTGGATTCCAGGGTGTAACAGATGATGGAGAAATAACTACTCTTGGAAGAGGAGGAAGCGATACATCAGCAGTTGCTATTGGTAAAGCTTTAGAATGTGAAACAGTTGAAATTTACACTGATGTGGATGGTATAATGA
>NZ_JARFIS010000961.1:0-294 GCF_029076575.1 Faecalibacterium sp. DFI.5.82 | reverse complement strand
CCCCAAGCGGCTAGATATCCGTAGCAACTCCGAGATTTCGACTTCTCACGCTTTATCGAAAATTTGGAGGTCATACATGAGTTTTGATCCGAATGCTATTGGTAACCGTATTTTTACTTAGCGTACAAATGCGAAGTTATCGCAGGAAAAACTTGCTGAAAAACTTGGTGTTTCCCATCGCCACCTCGGCGATCTTGAAAGGGGAAGCTCCAATGGCTCTGTTAAAATCCTGATCGATATTGCAGAATTCTTCCATGTCAGTATGGATTATCTTCTTTTGGGCCGAGATCCTTC
>NZ_JARFIS010000960.1:0-294 GCF_029076575.1 Faecalibacterium sp. DFI.5.82 | reverse complement strand
CAAAGTGGGAGGTTTTGACAGAATGATTCACTCCCTGGACTGTGGGCAAGTCTGCGATCACACTACGCAAAGGGAAACCCGCCGTACACTGCGCTATGCCAAGGGCACTCCCTTCGGGAGAGCTGGCGCAAAGCGCCTGAGAGGGTGAGGACGCTCACGGTAAGCCACTCACACAGCGTTTAAGTGTCACTATGTAAAGAGCATTCCTGTAAGGATATACATAATCTTCTACCACACACAATTGCCTACCGCAACGCGATAATCAACATAAAAATAAGGTGTGCCAGGAGGCAC
>NZ_JARFIS010000096.1:0-428 GCF_029076575.1 Faecalibacterium sp. DFI.5.82 | reverse complement strand
CAATCGGTAACAAGCCCACAGAAGCACTGTATGATGCCTACATCGCCACCTGTAAGGAATATTATGAGGACTGTGCCACGGCGAATGGCCGCAGCATCGAAGAAGATGCCTATGCGGCGGCTGTGGCAGAGTATCCGGCTCGGGCAGACTACTGGGAGGCTTATGTGCAGCTCTATTATGAGGACGGCGATTACGACTCGGGGGTAAGGACGCTGAAACAGGCAGATGCGGCAAAGATACCGTTCAATGATGCAATGATGCAGTACTGGAATGAGGCTTACTACGCCTGCAATGTGTCCAATTCGAGCTATCTTTCGGAGCAACTGGCTGGAATGGATGGTGTGTACCTTGGATGGGATGGAGAAAAAAATGTCCTTTTCAGCTGCGCAGACGGAGAACTGCTGGACCGGGTTTATGTCTTTGTCGGC
>NZ_JARFIS010000959.1:0-294 GCF_029076575.1 Faecalibacterium sp. DFI.5.82 | reverse complement strand
CTCCCCGATACGTTCGATACGGCGCTGACGTAACCACGAGGAGGCCGAGCAGCCGAAAACCCGCTGGAAACGCCGGCGGAAGGTAATCGTGCTGGAATACCCGCAAACCCCGGCGAGTTCCGTGACGTTATCCGAGGCAAGATAATTCGATTTGACACGGGAGATGAACTCGTAATCGTCCCCCAGGTGCAACAGCTCCTCGAACTCCCCGACATCGGCGGGAGTGAGATGTTCATAAGAGGCGTCGAGCATTTTCAGCATGACAGCAGCGTTACATTCAACGGGCATACCCAA
>NZ_JARFIS010000958.1:0-294 GCF_029076575.1 Faecalibacterium sp. DFI.5.82 | reverse complement strand
AATCCACTCAATACCTCCAGCTTTATTAAACTTAAAGATTCCTTGATAACGAGCTGTAGCCAGATAATCATCTCCCCACTCTACTATACCATTATTATGCGCCCAATTACTGGCACTTTGTGCAAAAGGGTCTGAGGTTAGATCATAATCGGTCATTCCATAGCGAGCCGAATCCAACATGTGCACCAAATCCCATTCTTGCAAAATCTCCCCTTTTTCGGGATCCATCATAATAATAAAATCATTTATCCGTACATCTTTCCCATTGGCGATTTTAGCGGAAGTCTTGCTCAC
>NZ_JARFIS010000957.1:0-294 GCF_029076575.1 Faecalibacterium sp. DFI.5.82 | reverse complement strand
CCTTCCTGAAGGAGGCGTTTGAGCTCCACGACCAGTGCAAAAAATACAATGTGCCCTTTTTTATAAAAGATAACGTGGACATTGCCATCCGCTGCCACGCCGAGGGCATCCATGTGGGGCAGGAAGATATGGCCGCTGCTCAGGTGCGCCAGCGCGTGGGCGATGAGATGATGATCGGCGTATCAGTCCACAGCGTGGAGGAGGCCCTGGAGGCCGTCCGGCACGGTGCCGACTGTCTGGGCGTGGGTGCAGCCTTCTCTCCCCACTCCAAGGCAGACGTGGACGTTCTGCCCG
>NZ_JARFIS010000956.1:0-294 GCF_029076575.1 Faecalibacterium sp. DFI.5.82 | reverse complement strand
ACCACCAGCTTGACGGTGGAGGTGGACGAGAAGAGCCAGATCCTGTACACCAATTACCAGCCCAACCTAGGCAATCCGCTGCCCCTGATCCGGGAACAGCTGATCAAGATCTACCGGGAACACCCCGGCCTGCATGTGGCCAGCGTGACCACCACCGGCTACGGTGAGGAGCTGGTCAAGAACGCCTTCCGCTGTGATTATGGTCTGGTGGAAACGGTGGCTCATTTTACCGCCGCCAAATACTTTATGCCCGATATCGATGATGAAATATACATCGGGCATAAAGTATTTGGC
>NZ_JARFIS010000955.1:0-294 GCF_029076575.1 Faecalibacterium sp. DFI.5.82 | reverse complement strand
TGATCGCTCACGTCTAAGAATCGGCTGGACCACCACTTCGCCAGTGAAAACGCCAGTCTCTGAAGATGCCATTCGAGCTGTCCAGGAGGCAGTGACTTTTCTCCAAGATCTTGGCTATGACTGTCAGCCCTATGAAGATCCGATTGATGGCCGGCAGCTGATTGATAGTTATTATTTGATGAATGAAGGTGAAACCGCAGCCATGTTCGCCAGCATTGAACAATCAATCAAGCGTCCCGTCAAACAAAATGAGATTGAGCTGGTTACCTGGGTACTTTGGCAAGCCGGCAAAAA
>NZ_JARFIS010000954.1:0-294 GCF_029076575.1 Faecalibacterium sp. DFI.5.82 | reverse complement strand
GCAGGAAATTGAAGTACAGGAACAGCATATCGAGAATATTGAAAAGTTCGTCCAGAAAGCGCACAAGTACGTTCATATTGAAGAACTCACCCCTAATGCTCTCCGTGAACTGGTGACGGCCATCTATGTGGATGCCCCGGATAAGTCCAGCGGAAAGCGGGTGCAGCACATCCATATCAAGTACGATGGGCTGGGGTACATCCCTCTGGATGAACTGGAAGCAAAAGAACAGGCGTGACCGAAGTCACGCCAAATCTTCCCCATTTCAGGAGCTTTTGCAAATACTGTTTTATG
>NZ_JARFIS010000953.1:0-294 GCF_029076575.1 Faecalibacterium sp. DFI.5.82 | reverse complement strand
TCTTGTACTGTTCATTTCCTCGTTGTACCGGCGCACCAGCGTCTGGCGGCGCTCCGGGTCTTTCCAAATCCAGTCCCGGAAAGCATCCCGGATGGCCTGCTGCTTTTGGGCGGCCAGAGTGGTCTCCTAGGCGTTCAGGACACGCCGTTCCCTACCGTCCGCATCTTCCACGGTGTCGTAGATACGGACATCCCGCAGATTTAAGCTGTCCTCCAAAATCTTGTAGGCGTTGGCACGGCTGGTTCCGTAGGTGGTTTAGGCCGCTACGTTATTAGAACCGACAGAGTTTTTTCC
>NZ_JARFIS010000952.1:0-294 GCF_029076575.1 Faecalibacterium sp. DFI.5.82 | reverse complement strand
AGATATTGCACATATACTTCAGCTGCTTTTTGCAGATTCTCATCACTGATTGAAGAAGCGCCCAAGACCGCAAACGGCTTTAAATAACGCATACCAATCAAATGACTGGTTGCCTGCAATGGTCGCAGCAGCTCATCAATCGTGTAACCGACAAAATCATCATGCCCATAGTTGTCGGCCCCTACCGTAACGGCGATCAGCAGCTCTTTGCCATGCAGTGCCGTTCCCTTGTTTCCATACGCCCAGCCATAGGTCAGCACTTGATCTTCCCACTGTTTCAGCAACGCTGGTGAC
>NZ_JARFIS010000951.1:0-294 GCF_029076575.1 Faecalibacterium sp. DFI.5.82 | reverse complement strand
GTCGTCAGAGCTGTTGTATCACGCCATCCATGTGGCAAAGTATCAGGAGCGTCCGGGCCGGATGGACTTCTGCGGCGAGGATGACCACGGTGGTGCGGTTCACCGCTGCATCCACGGCATCAACCACCTCATCGAGGACCACGCCCGGGCGGCGGGGATCCCGGTGCGCTTTGCCGCCACAAAGCTGGTGGAGGGCGACCCCCGCATTGAGGAGGCCCTGAAGCTGGATCTGAACGAAAAAGAGATGATCGAGCATATCATCCTGCAGATGGAGCAGGAACGCGGCCTGGACCG
>NZ_JARFIS010000950.1:0-294 GCF_029076575.1 Faecalibacterium sp. DFI.5.82 | reverse complement strand
CAGATGAGGAATTTCTGCTTTCAAAACGTCAGTATCAGCATATTACCGGCAGACAGCAGAAGAACAATATCATCGCATACCAGATACGCCAGTCCTTTAAGCCGGGAGAAATCACCCCGGAAGAAGCGAACCAAGTCGGCTATTAAACAGCGATGCGATGGACAAAGGGAAAACACGCTTTCATCGTTGCGACCCACTTCGACAAATCCAACATTCACAATCATATCTTTTATAATTCGACCTCGCTGGATGCCACACGGAAATTCAAAAACTTCTTTCTTTCCGGTCTGGCGG
>NZ_JARFIS010000095.1:0-428 GCF_029076575.1 Faecalibacterium sp. DFI.5.82 | reverse complement strand
GAAATGTTTGATAAAATGCCGGAATTGATTAAAGCAACTGATCTAAGAGGAACGATCACGCAAGCAGCGGCTGCTCAAACGAACCTTCAAGAAGGAACGCCGGTGTTTGGCGGGATGTTTGATATTGATGCCTGTTCAATTGCAACTGGAGTGTTGGATGATTCTAAATTCAGTGTAATTGCTGGTACTTGGAATATGAATATTTTTCCTAGTGATAAAACGGCACCCCAAGAAAGCGGCTTAATGAATTCGATTTTTCCAACTGGGAAGAATCTGATTGAGGCTTCCAGTCCGACTTCGGCCGGGAACCTGGCGATCATATTGAAAATGCTGATGACGGCTGAGATGCGAGACGCAAAGGATGCGGGTCATTCGATTTATGATGACCTTGAAGCATTTTTGGAAAATACGGATGCTACTTTTAGTAA
>NZ_JARFIS010000949.1:0-294 GCF_029076575.1 Faecalibacterium sp. DFI.5.82 | reverse complement strand
AAGGAGTTGTTTCTATGAATTTTTTGACGAACCTCATCTTTGTTCTCAACCTGCTCAAGACCCTCATCAACCATTTCTTGTAAGGTGGTGGCTCTGAGTGGAAACTGTTCTCAAAGCGATTTCAGATTGGATCAAGTCGCTGCTGACTGCGGCCATCATGTCCAATCTGTCCGGCCTGTTTGATGATGACAATACACAGGTGGGCAGCATCGCACAGCAGGTCGGCACAAAGCCATCCAATTTTGAACCGCGCGTTTTCGCCATGAGCTAAGCCCTCACCCGGAATGTGGTGCT
>NZ_JARFIS010000948.1:0-294 GCF_029076575.1 Faecalibacterium sp. DFI.5.82 | reverse complement strand
ACTGCACCAGCCCTTGATTTAGGGGACATAGTAGTTATCCCACAGCCTGCGGATGGTCGGCTTGTCAAAGTGCAGGGTCATCACGCCGTTCTCGGCATCAAAAATGGTCGTACCCAGTTCCTGTGCGCCGCAGAGCAGGTAATTGGTCAGCGCGTCGCGGCCATACAGGGCCTTGCCGTCGTTGGGCGAAGCCGTCTGGGCATCGGTCCAGTCGTAGTATTTGTGTGCGGCCTCGTTCAGCCCCTCTACGGTGGAAAGATCCGCATAGGTCACCCCCGTGGCCTCGGCAAAGGG
>NZ_JARFIS010000947.1:0-294 GCF_029076575.1 Faecalibacterium sp. DFI.5.82 | reverse complement strand
ACTGGACCTGCAGATTTTCGGTCTTTTCCGGGCCAAAAGCCTCACAGAAAAGCTGCACAAACAGCTCCTCCGCACGGCTGTTGACACAGATTGCTTTCATTGGCTCCATGGTGGCCTCCTAAATTCAGACATGCTCTATTCTCACAGATCATAATAGCGCTCCGCCAAAGTCCTGAATTACGAGATCACTGTCACGAACGGAAATCGACTTTACAGTCGCTTTTTCAATCTCATTCAAAATAGCAGTTGCGCGCTTGATGAAGAAATCATCAAACCGGTCTGCGCGGATATCAC
>NZ_JARFIS010000946.1:0-294 GCF_029076575.1 Faecalibacterium sp. DFI.5.82 | reverse complement strand
GCGGTGCTGCTGTCCAATATCGATTACCGCAGCCTGGTGAAGGTGTGGCCGGTGCATGTGGCCCTGACCTGGGGCATGGTGCTGCCCACGCTGGTGGTGCGCAATGTGAGCATCGGCCCGCTGACCTTCGGCTACAACGCAGGCGATACCGACAACTATTCCTGGTACAAGCTGGGAGGTTTTACCCTGCAGCCCACAGAGCTGGCCAAGATCAGCTTTTTCCTGACCTTTGCCATGCACCTGAACAATGTGCGCACCCGGCTCAACGAGCCGAAGGAGCTGGGCAAGCTGCTG
>NZ_JARFIS010000945.1:0-294 GCF_029076575.1 Faecalibacterium sp. DFI.5.82 | reverse complement strand
GGTGCATCCGGGGCCGGAACAAGGATTGGCGTTGCCAATTGGCTGGAAAAGGTGTAAAATGGAGCAGTGAATCTATTTCAGCCTGAATTTTCATAGAGGAGGTTCTTTCTTTATGCAGAAAGATCAGCAGAAGCTTGCAGAACTCATCCGGGGCAAAAAGGTGGCGTTCATCGGTGCCGGTGTCAGCCACAAGACCCTTATCAAGGAGTTTGTGGAACTGGGGGCCCTTGTGACCCTGTGCGACCAGAAAAAGAGCGTGGAGGAGTTTGGCGATTATGCCGCTACCATCCGGGA
>NZ_JARFIS010000944.1:0-294 GCF_029076575.1 Faecalibacterium sp. DFI.5.82 | reverse complement strand
ACGGAAAGCCCGCTTTTCACAAGGTCTTTCCAGTCAAAGTGAAACTTGCTTGCACCGTCCATGTTGTACATATCGTGCATGAGTTTCAGCCGCTGGGCACCGTTCAGGGGCTTTGCCTGCACACCCAGCCGATGAAAATTATTCAGCAGGTCATTCTGGATGTGGTCGAGCCGGGGCTTGACCTGAGCCATGCTTTCGCCCTCCACACCAAAGGTGATGAATTTGGTCTTGGTCAGACCATTATTGCCCTTGGCAAGCTGATGGCGCAGCATCTGGCTGTAATCCGCACGCACA
>NZ_JARFIS010000943.1:0-294 GCF_029076575.1 Faecalibacterium sp. DFI.5.82 | reverse complement strand
CGCGCATACCCTTCAATGCCTGTGATTTCATAGTTGCAATTCCTCTCTATAGCCTGCTCGCCCTCTCAGGCCGCTCCGCGTCCAGCTCTCCCAAAGGGAGAGCCCTTGGCAAAACCGTAAACTATGTGTGGACTGCCAAAGCCTCCCACTTTGGGGGAGGTGGCATCGCGCAGCGATGACGGAGAGGGCGAGGCAGTGTTTAGTTGTTACTTTATCCATTATAAAGGAATCTGCCGTTTTGTCAATTGAAATGGATACACTGTAGGGGAAAAACCATTCGGAGGCAAGGCAATG
>NZ_JARFIS010000942.1:0-294 GCF_029076575.1 Faecalibacterium sp. DFI.5.82 | reverse complement strand
CCAGATGGAAACGGCAGAGGGCGCGGACATGGTAATCGCCAACGGCTCCCACCCGGAGCTGCTCTACGACATTGCAGACGGCAGACCCGCAGGCACCCGCTTTGCGGGCCGAAAGGAGGGCTGACCCATGACGACACAGGAGATCCTGGAAGCCGCCCGCGCGGCAAGAAGCGCGCTGGGCCTTTCCTCGGGCGAGGTACGCCGCGCCGCCCTGCTGGGCATGGCAGAGGCGCTCTGCTCCCATGCCCGCCAGCAGGCCATTCTGGATGCCAATGCCGCCGATCTGGAAGCAGC
>NZ_JARFIS010000941.1:0-294 GCF_029076575.1 Faecalibacterium sp. DFI.5.82 | reverse complement strand
AAACAGAGCACCGCAATGGCGAAGATGACAGAGACATACACGATCATCAGAATCACTTCGAGATTCTGGAAGCTTGTGATGTGAGCCAGCGCGTGTTCCTGCCGGAAGGTCACGCCCAGCACCACGCTCAGCAGCGCCAGCGCCAGATACAGCCCGAAGTACAGGCTTTTGGTGGCCTTTAACTCATATTTCAACAATTGCTTCAGCATTTGAATACCTCCCGGAAATACGCATCAACGATCTTGCCCTCGGTCTCGCGGATATCATCCACAGCGCGGTGCGCAAAGATTTTGC
>NZ_JARFIS010000940.1:0-294 GCF_029076575.1 Faecalibacterium sp. DFI.5.82 | reverse complement strand
TGATAATCCGAGCGCAGCACCTTGAGCTTTGCTCGGATTATCAGAACCAGAAATATCGTCTGGAAGATAAGCTACTCAAGCATTACCCGGAGGAAATTCAGAAAGCGAAGAACCGTATTGCTGCTCTGAAAAACGATGCCCAAATCGCAGACGCACACCCGCAGGATAAGGAGAACTTCTGCGGCATGACGATCAAGGGAATGGTGTTCGATGAGAAAAAAGCAGCTGGTGAGCGGCTGATGCTTGCCTGCAAGGAGATGCCGAATGCGGATATGATGCTGCTGGGCACCTATC
>NZ_JARFIS010000094.1:0-429 GCF_029076575.1 Faecalibacterium sp. DFI.5.82 | reverse complement strand
TCTTTGCACCGCACTCCTGCGGCACAAGGTACTGCGCCATGTTGACTGCGACCTTGTTCTGGTAAATGCCCAGCTTGGCACCATGCTGGAGATCCCAGTAGGTCTCCGCAGGGCCGATTCAGTACCACTCCACCGTGTCGTAGTCAGCGTCGATCTTGAACAGTACGCCGAACTCCGGCATTGCTGCAAGTCCTTCCACCGGGTCATAGTGCAGGGTGGTCTGGATGCGGCCATCTCCGAACACACGGTACTGCAGGCTGCTCTCTGCTGCGGGGCTGGTCTGGAGGTTATAGAGATAGGTCACGACTACGCTGTCGGCTTCCACCTCGCAGGTGGGGTTCTGGAGGATGGTGCCGCCATGAACACTCCGAGCGTCGCCAGTACTTTGCAGAGACCGACCAGACCGTGAACAAGCGCGCTCTGGCTGCC
>NZ_JARFIS010000939.1:0-294 GCF_029076575.1 Faecalibacterium sp. DFI.5.82 | reverse complement strand
GCCATGACGCTGTTGCAGCCGTGGGCAATGTTGGCAAAGGGGCCGCCGTGGATGATGGCGGGGTTGTTTTCCAGCGTCATGGCCACCAAGCTCAGCCTCTCACTGGCCGATTACGTCATCACGGAGGCGGGCTTCGGTGCAGATCTGGGTGCCGAGAAGTTCCTGGATATCAAGTGCCGCTAAGCCGGCATCGCCCCCAGCGCCTGCGTGCTGGTGGCCACTGTCCGTGCCCTCAAGAGCCACGGCGGCGTTGCCAAGGCTGACCTGAACCAGCCGAATCTCGAGGCTGTCAAG
>NZ_JARFIS010000938.1:0-294 GCF_029076575.1 Faecalibacterium sp. DFI.5.82 | reverse complement strand
TATGGCGGCATCCCTGCCGGGGCTGGTGACGAATACGGGCAAGGCGTTTGCCGTGGAAGAGCCGTTTCCCATCCATGTGCAGCAGGTCATCAAAGTCAGCAAAGTCACCGACCACCATGCACTGCTGCCCACGAAAAGTATGGGGAACGCAGACCTTGCCGCCCTCCCTGCCGGGGAGCGGAATATCCTGCGGCTGATTGCCGCACGGCTGCTCTGCGCCGTAGGCGAACCGCACAGCTATGCAGAAACCACGCTCACCACCATCTGCGCCGGGGAAGAGTTTTCCGCAATAGG
>NZ_JARFIS010000937.1:0-294 GCF_029076575.1 Faecalibacterium sp. DFI.5.82 | reverse complement strand
CCGAGGGCAGCGACATTGCCATCATCGCCACCGGTCTGATGGTCAACGAGGCCCTCGGTGATCTGCTCGCCCTTGCCCAGCTCAAAGTGGTAGGTAGCCTCATCGTGGAACACAGGCACAGCCAGACGGCCGAAGCGCAGGTAAACAGGGCCCTGCATGGCGTAAGCGGCACGCACAGCGGCGCAGGCCTCCACATCGTCTGCGGGGCAGATCACGGTCATGCCGGGCAGGCTGCGCATCAGGGCAAAGTCCTCGCAGCACTGGTGGGAAGCACCGTCCTCGCCCACAGAGATG
>NZ_JARFIS010000936.1:0-294 GCF_029076575.1 Faecalibacterium sp. DFI.5.82 | reverse complement strand
CCCTGGTCGAGCCCCTGTACCTGGATGTTGCTGCTACCCTGCGTGAGGCTGGCCTGAACGATGCCGTTCTGACCGGCGGCCGTTACGGCCTGGGCAGCAAGGACACTCCCCCGTCCTCCATCTTCGCTCTGTTCAAGGAGCTGGAGAAGGATCAGCCCAAGGAGCGCTTCACTCTGGGCATCACCGATGATGTCACCGGTCTGTCCCTGCCCGAGGTCAAGCCCGCTCCAATCACCGCAGCTGCTGGCACCAAGGAGTGCAAGTTCTGGGGTCTGGGCGGCGACGGTACTGTCG
>NZ_JARFIS010000935.1:0-294 GCF_029076575.1 Faecalibacterium sp. DFI.5.82 | reverse complement strand
CTGTGCGGAGAAATAAGGCTTTTCATTGCTGCTCTCTGCATGAATAGAGGCGATACGATTGATATATACTGGGCACATACGCTATCTGTTTAGAGTGGAAAATACGAGAGATGAGTTGTTTCCGCCGAATCCGAAGGAGTTGGATAATACATGCCGTATGGGAAGTCCCGACCGGAAAATCGTTTCAGGAATGAGACCGCTTTCTTCATCGGACAGATGGAAGTTCAGATTAGGGTAAATCAGTCCGTGACGGATGGAGAGTACGGAATATACGGCTTCTATTCCTTCCGAGGC
>NZ_JARFIS010000934.1:0-294 GCF_029076575.1 Faecalibacterium sp. DFI.5.82 | reverse complement strand
CCACCGAAAGATCTTCCCGCTCGGCGGAAGGTCTCTACAAGTTCTTTATCTATTTTGTGCTGGTCCTGCTGGCGGTGATCATCATACGGGGAACGCTCAGTTCACGTCGAACAGGCAGACCAGCTGATAAGTCGTTGTCAAACCAGCACTGTTTTCTGTTTTTACAAAGGCTACACCGATTCTGTCTGCCAGATTGTATGCGCTAGTATCTTTGAACAGCACATCATACTTGGCACTGCCCTTCACCGCCGGGTTGCCACTTGTCAGACCAGGAATCACATTCTTATCCGTCAG
>NZ_JARFIS010000933.1:0-294 GCF_029076575.1 Faecalibacterium sp. DFI.5.82 | reverse complement strand
GGGGCGCGCTACGCCGTGGTGACGATGTGCGTGGCCGGCGGCCAGGGCTGCGCCGGCCTGTTCGAGATCGGAGGCTGACGATGGATCTGCGCTTTACGCCGGAAGAAATCGCGTTCCGCGACGAGGTCCGCAGCTTCTGCCGGACGGAGATCCCGGCCGAGATCCGAAAAAAGGTCTCGGAGGGGCGCAGCCTCTCGAAGGAGGATTACGTCACCAGCCAGCGCATCCTCAATGCCAAGGGCTGGGCAGTGCCGCACTGGCCGCAGGAATGGGGCGGCCGGGATTGGACCTCGA
>NZ_JARFIS010000932.1:0-294 GCF_029076575.1 Faecalibacterium sp. DFI.5.82 | reverse complement strand
CGATGGCCTTGATGAGCCCGATGCACCCCACCTGAAACAGTTCGTCCAGATTCTCCCCCCGCTGCGCGAACCGCTGCACCACGCTCAGGACAAGCCGCAGGTTGCCCTCGTTCATGGCTTGCCGGGCGGCGGCATCGCCTGCCCGCGCCCGGGTGAGCAGCTGCCGCTTTTCCGCTTCGGAAAGCACCGGCAGCTGGGCCGTGTCCACCCCGCATAATTCCACATTGTTGTACATCCCCCGAACCTCCGGTTACGTTGATACCGGAAGTATGGGGTAAGAGGGCGGGGAAGATA
>NZ_JARFIS010000931.1:0-294 GCF_029076575.1 Faecalibacterium sp. DFI.5.82 | reverse complement strand
TAGGTTATACGATAAATATTCGGATTTGTCAATCGAATTTCCGGAATTTTTACCATTCTGAGCCAAAAGTGGATACCCACAACACAGAACTCCTGCCATTTCGACAGCTTTCCACAAAATATCCGCTACCGCACGATCCCCGGGCACGAAAAACGCCTTCGTCTGCACGGCAGCACACAGATCCGGTCCACCCTGCGGCATTTCCCGGGCAAAAATCCGGCAAAAAATGCCCCCGCGCCCCCTACACAAACCGGAGCGGTTGTGCTATGATAAGGCTGAAAAATCGGTTTGGCA
>NZ_JARFIS010000930.1:0-295 GCF_029076575.1 Faecalibacterium sp. DFI.5.82 | reverse complement strand
TATCATCCGCGGGGGAGAATTTCAATGGATAAATCGTGAAAAATGTCGCCTAACTGCCTTTTTATGACCGGATTTCGTCCCATTTCACATCCTGCCGGAGACGCGGTCAGTCTTTTTTCACGGCCACAAGAACGCGGATCTTTACGCCCGCCGCGCTGCCGTAGGCATCGTACCAGACGATGAGGCTGTAATCCTCGGCGTTGATCTGGGAAAGGGTGGTGGCGTAATACTTGCCCTTGTACCACAGATACACCTGCATGTCATCGTCAGTCTCATAGCGGGTGGAGCCGCTCCG
>NZ_JARFIS010000093.1:0-430 GCF_029076575.1 Faecalibacterium sp. DFI.5.82 | reverse complement strand
GTGGGGCCCTTGGCATAACGGAAAACTCGCATATCCTCACGCAACGCCAGGGCCGCCCCTACTAGGGGCGGTGGCAATGCGAAGCATTGACGGTGGGGTTTAACCTTCCCTGTTCAGGATCTCCATGAACTCATCGCCGGTGATAGTCTCTTTCTGGTACAGATACTGGGCCAGCTCATCCAGCTGTGCGCGGTTGTCGGTCAGGATCTGCACAGCCTTGGCGTGCTGGGCCTTGACCAGCTCCACCACCTTCTGGTCGATCTCACACTGGGTCTGGGCAGAGCAGGCAAGAGAAGTGTCGCCGCCCAGATACTGGTTGTTGACGGTCTCCAGTGCCACCATGTCAAACTCATCGCTCATGCCGTAGCGGGTCAGCTTGGCGCGGGCCAGCTTGGTGGCCGGGTCGATATCATTGGAAGCGCCGGTGGGG
>NZ_JARFIS010000929.1:0-295 GCF_029076575.1 Faecalibacterium sp. DFI.5.82 | reverse complement strand
CGCCATGCACAACAAGGGCGAGACCCTGGGCAACGTGGCCTTCGGCATCGACTATCTGGCCAACTCCAAGGCCATCCGGCTGGGGGACGACATCGCCGTGATCGGCGTGGGCAACTCGGCCAAGGACTGCGCCCGCACCGCCATCCGCAACGGTGCCCGCCATGTCACCTGCTATGCCCGCCGGGATGAGAGTTGCATCAGCGCCTCTGAATACGAGGTCAGCTATGCCATGCTCGAGGGCGTGGGCTTCCGCTTGTGCAAGGCCCCGGTGGAGATCCGGGAGAACGGCCTGTTC
>NZ_JARFIS010000928.1:0-295 GCF_029076575.1 Faecalibacterium sp. DFI.5.82 | reverse complement strand
GCCCTTCTTCCTCTGCGTGACAGACCTTCTCATTGCACTGCCCATGCAGGCCGATGATAACGGAGACATCCTGATCTGACATCTTGCTCTATTCATTCATTTACCTCCTAGAGCCAGAAAGGGACTGCGGCATTTGCCGTGGGCCCTTTCTGGCGTTTGCAGGCCCGTTCTCCGGCGCAGAACATAGTGGCAGCTAACTGGCGTTTTGCTATACTAGTATATCAATTGATTGTGCAATAAGCACAATAGAATTTTTCACATTAGTGAAACTTTTCCCATAATCGTAAAATAGACC
>NZ_JARFIS010000927.1:0-295 GCF_029076575.1 Faecalibacterium sp. DFI.5.82 | reverse complement strand
CAATGGAGATACACAGCACGTTCAAGGGGATTCTCCAGTTCCGTCTGCCGGTAAAGCACCTCGCTTAGTTTGAAACGTATCTCATATACATCCCGGGGAGGCACATAATCAGTTCCGGATATTCTTACCGGACGTGTGCGAAACAGTCCGGCTTCCTCATCGGAAACCAGGCCGGAAGACAGCCCGGAATGCAGACGGAGCAGAGTACGCTCATCTATTATCTCGGTATTCTTCCCTTTATGGATATACTCCATTTCAGAAACAAAAAGATTATGCAGGTTCTTCAGCATTTTGG
>NZ_JARFIS010000926.1:0-295 GCF_029076575.1 Faecalibacterium sp. DFI.5.82 | reverse complement strand
CATCTCCACAAAGCGGTCCAGCGCCTGGGCAGTGACAGCGGAAACATCCTCCCACAGCAGCTCCTCATCCACATCGGCGTGGCGGGTGGTCAGCACATCGGGAAAGCGGGCGATCATCCCGGCGGTCACATCGTACTTGACCTCCAGCGTCTCAGACAGGTCCCGCAGGGCCTGCTGGTAGCTCTTGGCCAGCTACTGATTCACAGCCTCCACGGTATCGGCGGCATCCACGGTATGCACCGTCAGGCTCAGTTCTACCTTGCCGCGGGTCACCCGCTCGTTCAGCTGCTTTTTC
>NZ_JARFIS010000925.1:0-295 GCF_029076575.1 Faecalibacterium sp. DFI.5.82 | reverse complement strand
GGAGGCTGAAACCAGTCTGCCCCGCGATTATGCAGAAATAGCGGCATCGGGAATCCTGCGTGCCGTTACCGAGTACAATTCTATCAGTTTTTATGCCGACGGCGACACCGTTTCCGGTTTCCACTACGAACTGCTCCATGCTTTTGCACACAGCAAAGGACTGAAACCGGAAATCACTCCTGAAATGAGCTTTTCCAAAAGACTGGAAGGCGTACAAAAAGGAACATACGATATATTGGCCAACAGCACGGTAGTTACCACAGAATACAAAGACTCCCTGTTGTTTACCCGCCCC
>NZ_JARFIS010000924.1:0-295 GCF_029076575.1 Faecalibacterium sp. DFI.5.82 | reverse complement strand
ACAGTTTTTATTTGCATATCTTCAAGAGCATGTCTACATTCTTCTTGTCTAAATTCCTTTGTAACATACTTGACAAGAGTGTTTGCTAAATCAAGTATATCTTTTGAACTTCGATTTGACATATCCATCCTATAACAGAAATCTGCACTATTTATAAATTCTTTAAAAAATTTAGGGTCTGATGATGAAAATGTTCCTGTTATACTCTGATTTATATCTCCAACTCTAACTAGGTTTTTATTTTCACTAGATATAATTTTTATTATATTACCTTGAATTTCATTTGAGTCCTGAC
>NZ_JARFIS010000923.1:0-295 GCF_029076575.1 Faecalibacterium sp. DFI.5.82 | reverse complement strand
TATAGCAGAAATTGTTTTAGTAATGACATCACTGTCAAGAGCTTCCTCATAAAGTACTACATCTGGTTTTACTATAGAACCACAGTTGTCACAATAAGGAATATTACCTCCCAGATTTAACATAGATTCTAAGTCAAAAAACTTACCACATTTAGTACAATAATTTCTATGTACAGAACCATGAAGTTCTAGCACATTTTTACTTCCAGCCATTTGATGAAGTCCATCAATATTTTGAGTTATGACAGCTTTAAGCTTACCCATTTCCTCGAGTTTTGCTAAAGCTATATGAGCA
>NZ_JARFIS010000922.1:0-295 GCF_029076575.1 Faecalibacterium sp. DFI.5.82 | reverse complement strand
TGTTCCAGATCCTTTTCCAGCGCAAGGTTCCGCATCTCTTCCCGGTGCAAGGCCTGCTGGGTGGTCAGCTGCTGCGCCATGGCGTGCTTCATCTGGTTGAAGGTTCCCGTAAGCCGCCCCACTTCGTCGCTGCTTTTCACCGGAAGATCCGGACTTGAAAGATCCCCCTCGGAAATGCTGCGGGAGGCCTGTGCCAACCGCAGCAGCGGACGCACCACCGCACGACTCAGCACCCGGATAAGCAGCAGCATCAGCGCGGCTGCCGTCAGGAACAGCCCCAGATACAGCCACGGCA
>NZ_JARFIS010000921.1:0-295 GCF_029076575.1 Faecalibacterium sp. DFI.5.82 | reverse complement strand
CCCATCGAGCGGATCGGCGTGGCGCTGTCGCGGCATCTCCCGTGATGGCGGGGGCCGGTCATGGGCCGGCGGGCCGGTGCCCTGAGCGGCGCAGATCGCGCCCATGACGCCGTCACCGTCCTTGCGCGCGCAGCGAAGCAATCCAGGGCGACGCGCGATCTCCGGACGTGGCGTGTCCCTGGGTTGCTTCGTTGCGCTCGCAAGGACGATGGGGCTGCGTTCAGCGCTCGAAGCCTCGCTGGGCTTCGAGCGTTGCGCCCCCCGATATCTGCAGGGTCGCGTCGATCTGCTCGCG
>NZ_JARFIS010000920.1:0-295 GCF_029076575.1 Faecalibacterium sp. DFI.5.82 | reverse complement strand
TACACCGACGGTTCTTTCCGGCCCGAAAACGGTGTGACGCTGGAAGAGGCCTGCACCGCCGCCCTCAAGCTGCTGGGCTATGATTTAACCACCATGAGCGGCAGCTTCCCGGCGGCACAGATCAAAAAGGCCAGCAGCCTGGGCCTGCGGGCCGGTTTGAGCGCCGTGCAGGGGCAGGGCCTGACCCTGGAGGATGCCGCTGTGCTCTTCTATAATGCCCTGACGGCCAGCACCGCTGTGAACCAGACCTATGCCGCCACGCTGGGCTTTACCGTGACGGATGGCCAGATCGACC
>NZ_JARFIS010000092.1:0-434 GCF_029076575.1 Faecalibacterium sp. DFI.5.82 | reverse complement strand
GATGGCCGCACAGAACGCATCCGTGACCGCTAAGTCCTCCTGCTCCCGCAAAAAGAAGCGATCCACCGTGCAGCCGACACTCTCCAAAGCAGTGGCATACTCCGCAAAGGTGGGTGCGGTGACCAGCGCCCGGCGGGGCTTTTTGGCCCAGACCAGCCGGAAGATGAGGTCTGCCGCCCCATTGCCGCAGAGGATCTGCTCCGCCGGCACGCCCTCATGGAGCGCCAGCTTTGCCCGCAGCTCACGGCACAGGGGGTCGGGGTAGCGGTCGGCCGTGGGCAATGCCGCCGTGATGGCCCGGGCCACCACTTCCGGCAGGCCCAGCGGGCTGACGTTGGCCGAAAAATCCAGCGCATCCCGCCCGAACTCGGCCCGGTAACCGGCCCAATCGCCGCCATGTACTAGTTGCATGTTCGTTCTCCTTTTCCTGGATG
>NZ_JARFIS010000919.1:0-295 GCF_029076575.1 Faecalibacterium sp. DFI.5.82 | reverse complement strand
TGCCCATCCCGCCGCTGGATGAGCAGGAGGTTGAAGGCCCCGGTCAGGAGGTTGGCCGCCAGAAAGGCACCGGCCCGGATGGTGGCCCGCTGTTCCAGCCGAAGCATCCAGAGCCCGGCCAGCTCCAAATTCACCGCAGGGCCTGCCGCGGCAAGGAGAGCGGTCTGCCACAGGGTCATTTCCCTGCCCCGGGTGCGCATACAAAAGCCGGTAAAGCTGACTTCAATGACCGGAAACTGCCCAAACAGGGCAAGATACACCCCGATGTGCCCCCACTCATGCAGGAATGCTGCCA
>NZ_JARFIS010000918.1:0-295 GCF_029076575.1 Faecalibacterium sp. DFI.5.82 | reverse complement strand
GCAAAAATTCGGGTATAGCGCTTTGGCATCTTTGCCATCACATTCGCACACACATTCGGTCTGCAGAGGGCAATGCACAGCGCTCGGTCCCATAGTCTGCCCGGGTGGTGTACATTCGCCCACAACGGAAGTTCGCGTGGAGCAGGTTTTTCCAGATCAGCGTCATTTTGGTGCCCTCCTTTCAATGGTTTTCCCAATCCTCTAAGACCCTGGGGAACTTGGCTTCAATTTCCCACTAGGTTGGTGGATTTGTTGTCTGGATTATATCCCTATTTACCTAGATTGTCAATAGGTT
>NZ_JARFIS010000917.1:0-295 GCF_029076575.1 Faecalibacterium sp. DFI.5.82 | reverse complement strand
CACAGCCCGGCCCCGATGCTGGCGCAAACAACCAGCAGAAGCCCAACGATGACGGCGTTGTGGACGCTGACTTCAAGGAAGTTTAAGTTATGACACAAACGGCAGATGCCCGGCCAAACCGGCGGGCAGGCGTGCCGGATAAAAGCAAAAGCCGCTCCGGTTTTGCCGGGGCGGCCTTTGCTGGTTTTATAGAGGTATGGTTATGGCACAGGAAAAGCGCGATTACTACGAAGTGCTGGGAGTATCCTAAACGGCCACCGATGCGGAGATCATAAAGGCTTACCGCAAGCTGGCC
>NZ_JARFIS010000916.1:0-295 GCF_029076575.1 Faecalibacterium sp. DFI.5.82 | reverse complement strand
GGACATGAAAAAGGCTCCCCCTTCGGGGGAGCTGGCAAAGCCGAAGGCTTTGACTGAGTGGGTTGTTTTTACTTTTGATCCGACACCCGGAACAGCACGAATCCCACAATGAACAGCACGATCAGGCTGCCCACGCCCACATTGGCGCTGCCGGTCAGCTGGCTGCCCACACAGACGCTCATGGGGCCCAGAAAGGACGCGCCCTTGCCGCAGATATCGAACAGACCGAAGTACTCGCCCGATTTTTCCGGCGGGATGATCTTGGCAAAATGGCTCCGGCTCAGCGCCTGGATGC
>NZ_JARFIS010000915.1:0-295 GCF_029076575.1 Faecalibacterium sp. DFI.5.82 | reverse complement strand
CTCAGAAAATCCGCTTTCCGCGGCAAACTGTTCCGTTGCGATAAAGGTCTCAAACCGAATGACGCGGGTAACGGCATGCAGACGATTGCGGTTAGCGTTCTCCTGAAAGGTCTCTATTCCACCGATGGTAAAGGTCGTCTTTCCCACCGGCTGGTAGATGACCCGCACGCCGCGCCCCTATGAGTGCGTAGTGCTGAAAAAGTGAAGGCTTCCATATTATCTTTTCGCTATTGGGAGTTGACCGTATCCTTTGCGACAGTAACCTCATAGTGAGCAAGACAAAAGCACTTTCCCT
>NZ_JARFIS010000914.1:0-295 GCF_029076575.1 Faecalibacterium sp. DFI.5.82 | reverse complement strand
GTGGCAAACAGCGGGAGGCCGCGGTTGTAGCCCAGATCGGTGCGGACAAAGTTCTCTGCCGCGTAATCGGGCAGGCCGTAGATGAGCTGCCGGATCTCGAACTCGGGCCGCACGGCGTGCATGGCGTTGGCGGCGTGGCTGCCCACCGAGTAGACCCGGACATTCTCTCCCAGCTGGGAGGGGATCTGGTGGGCAATGTGGGGGTAGCCTGCAAAGGCATCGTGGAGCCACCACAGCACCGGCACGGCGGTGCCGGTCAGGGCACGGACAGCCCGAGCCATGACCACCGTGTTGG
>NZ_JARFIS010000913.1:0-295 GCF_029076575.1 Faecalibacterium sp. DFI.5.82 | reverse complement strand
GTTCAGCAGCTCATTCTCGTTGGTAACAGTCTCGGAACCTGCAACATCACGCATATCAAAGCCGGTCTCTTCGTCGTCGAAGTTCTGGCGCAGATCGATCTCGTTGCCGTCCGTGTCCTGGACCACAACGTCCATACCCAGAGACTGCAGCTCCTTCAGCATAACGCGGAAGGACTCGGGGATGCCGGGCTGCGGGATGGGTTCGCCCTTGACAAGGGCCTCGTAGGTCTTGACACGGCCCTCAACGTCATCGGACTTGACGGTCAGGATCTCCTGCAGGGTGTAAGCGGCACCG
>NZ_JARFIS010000912.1:0-295 GCF_029076575.1 Faecalibacterium sp. DFI.5.82 | reverse complement strand
CCGGCCGTCCCCGCCGTGGTGGCCCCATCGACCTGGTGGCAAGCCACTACGGCGTGGTCTGCCAGGGCTGCGATGAGGTTGCCCTGACCCTGCTGGTCGAGCTGGACTACATGGAGAAGATCCCCATGGTCACCGGCTACAAGCTGACCGACGGCACCATCACCAAGCGCTTCCCCATGGGCATGGCTCTGGACACCGCACAGCCCGTGGTGGAGTATCTGCCCGGCTGGCACTGCGATATCACTGCCGCCCGCAAGTGGGTGGATCTGCCCCAGGAAGCCCGCGATTACGTTGA
>NZ_JARFIS010000911.1:0-295 GCF_029076575.1 Faecalibacterium sp. DFI.5.82 | reverse complement strand
GATCAGCCATGCGGTGGAGAACCCCCACCTGTGGAGTGCAGAGGACCCGGCTCTGTATGAACTGGAAATCGAGCTGCTGGACGATGCAGGCCATCTGGTAGAGGTGACAGGGCAGAAAGTCGGTTTCCGCAAGTTCGAGTTGAAGAACAATCGGATGCTGCTCAACGGCAAGCGCATCGTGTTCAAGGGTGCCAACCGTAATGAGTTCAGCTCCATTACGGGTCGTGCTGTGGGCGTACACACCCATGAGGAGCTGCTTCGGGATATCATCACCATGAAGCAGAACATCATCAAT
>NZ_JARFIS010000910.1:0-295 GCF_029076575.1 Faecalibacterium sp. DFI.5.82 | reverse complement strand
TCTCACTCATCCTGCTGGCGGCCGCCCTGGGCTGCATCGTTTTTCTGCTCACCCGGCGGGAAAACGCCCGCCGCAGCCAGTATGGCCACAGCGGCCTTTCCGAATTCCGCACTGACCTGCCGCTGGACGACTGCTTCGACCGGCTGGACCAGCACAGCCCGGACGACTAGTTCGCCTACGAGTGCCGCCGTGAGAACGATGGCGGTTTCCTGCTCCATCTGACTCTGCACCAGCCAACCCTGCAGCCGCAGGACACCCTGTATAACCTCCGGCTTGACCCCGGGCGGCAGACCAT
>NZ_JARFIS010000091.1:0-434 GCF_029076575.1 Faecalibacterium sp. DFI.5.82 | reverse complement strand
CGGACAGGATGCTGGGGTTGACCGCAAGGATGTAGGCCATCGTCATAAAGGTGGTGACACCCGCCATGAGTTCGGTCTTGACATCGGGGTGGTTTTCTTTCAGGTGAAAGATCTTTTCTAACATGAAAGTTCCTCCTGTGTTATAGTAAAAATAAAAACCGCCGCGTGGGAACCGGCGGAAAGAACAGCTCCCATTGTAGCAGAACTGTTCCCACCTGTCCATGGTCGAAACACAGTAAATTCACGAAAAGTTCAAACTTTCTTGTATAGGTATGACTTATCTGAGGGCTTTTTGGCGTTTTATGGAATTTTTTCTCTCCGGTTATGGAGTTTGTGCCGCTCCGTATATCCCCATAGTCTGTATTTGCGATAAAATCCACCTCCTAGTCACAAGAAAGCGCCCCCGCTCACTGCGATCTTACAGTGAACGGGGG
>NZ_JARFIS010000909.1:0-295 GCF_029076575.1 Faecalibacterium sp. DFI.5.82 | reverse complement strand
GCTGCTCCTGCAGCCGGTGGTGACATGGGCGGCATGGGCGGCATGTACTAATAACTGCCTAAAAACCGCATGAATCCTTGATTTTTGGAGTGCGCAATAGCGGATTTACGCCAAACTTACGCCACTTACGCCAAAAATCAAAGCGCACTATAGGGTAACAAAATCGGCACTCGCTGAAAAGCGGGTGCCGATTTTTTTGTCTAGGGGATTTGAAGAATCATGAACCCACTGATGGATTCTGCGAGCGGCAGACTGTCAGCGGCTTTATTGTTGACGAAAAACAAAGGTAGGGATA
>NZ_JARFIS010000908.1:0-295 GCF_029076575.1 Faecalibacterium sp. DFI.5.82 | reverse complement strand
AACCTCTGTGTCGAAAGACTCAGGGGCTTTTTTATGTCTGGAGGTGAGCATTTTGTTATTCCGCACCATCACTATCATTATTACCCTCGTATTTTAAAGCGCAGCTGCGCAGAAAGGAGAAAGCATTATGAACTTTTGGTCCGAAATCGTCAAAGAGGTTGGCACCGTCCTGGTGGAAGTCCTCGTCCGCATCGCTGAAGAAATGGAAAACAACGATTGAGCAAAATACACTGAAAAGGAGAATTTACTATGCCCGCAAATGTTGAAACGATGTTCTCTGTCCGTGAGACCCCTT
>NZ_JARFIS010000907.1:0-295 GCF_029076575.1 Faecalibacterium sp. DFI.5.82 | reverse complement strand
GATCATCTCCATCTTCTTTGCAATCGTCCGTTCTTCCTGTGGTGTCAGCCAAATCTTCTTCTGAATGTCTCGTGTTCTTCGTAACAAGCTGCGCCCTCCGTCGTAAAGATTAGAAGGGTTTGGGACTATCCCAACAAGCAAAAATCTGATGTTAAGGGCAGGGTCTCCTTAACTGAATTTTCTCCGGTGGGTACTCACCGGATTTGCTTGCTAATCTCCCAAAATCGTATTCCCCGAAGAGTCCTCCGTGAAATGTCCCTTCACTTTACAACGGACACAATAAGAGCGTTTGTTG
>NZ_JARFIS010000906.1:0-295 GCF_029076575.1 Faecalibacterium sp. DFI.5.82 | reverse complement strand
ACCTGCCCGTGCTGGAGCCCGTTCTGAGCTATCAGGTGCTGCTGCCCGAGGGCGCAGACTTGCACGCCGCGCTGGGAAAGCTCCATCGGCTGGAAGAGGAGGAGCCCCAGCTCCATGTGGTCTGGAACGAGACCCTGGGCGAGATCCATGTCCAGCTGATGGGTGAGATCCAGCTGGAGGTGCTGAAAAGCCTGCTGGCCGAGCGGTACGGGCTGGAGGTCAGCTTCGGCCCCGGCGGATTCCTGTATAAGGAGACCATCACCGAAGCCATAGAGGGTGTGGGCCACTACGAGCC
>NZ_JARFIS010000905.1:0-295 GCF_029076575.1 Faecalibacterium sp. DFI.5.82 | reverse complement strand
CTCGCCGCCGATCATCTTATCAAAGATCTCATCCATAACGTAGGCCTGCACCAGCGGTTTTTGCGCTTTCAGGGTCTCCACCACCACGTCCACCTCTTCCGGGGTCTCGGGGTTGATGCTGGTACCGTTCTTGAACGCCGCAATGGCGTAGGCATCACGGCTGTTGTTGAACATCAGGATGTTGCCCGCGTACTGCTCGTCCCACAGGTCAGCCCATTTGGTGGGGGCTTTCTCCACCATGGTGGTGTTGTAGATGATGCCGGTGGTACAGAGCATATTGGGCACGGTATAGGCG
>NZ_JARFIS010000904.1:0-295 GCF_029076575.1 Faecalibacterium sp. DFI.5.82 | reverse complement strand
TATCCACACCGTCCTCCACCAGCCACTGGGCGAACTGCACCGCATCGGCCTCGTCGATGCCGCCCGTGCCGCGCTGCGGGGTAACGATGGACAGTTTGTAGTCGATGATCATATCCGGCACAGCCTTGCGGATGGCGCGGGTCAGCATCCGGGCGAAGCGGACCCGGTTTTCCAGACTGCCGCCGAACTTGTCGGTGCAGTGGTTCATCCGGGTGGAGCACAGGCAGCCGTTCAGGCGGTCGCCGTGGATCTGAATGACATCCACACCGGCCTTCTGGGCACGCACTGCGCAGGC
>NZ_JARFIS010000903.1:0-295 GCF_029076575.1 Faecalibacterium sp. DFI.5.82 | reverse complement strand
CTACCTCCAGCATCCTCAGCAGCAGAATGCCATAGAAAATACAGATCATCGGCATCCATCTGCTTTTATGAAGCGGTTTTTCATTCTGACGGTTTGCCGTCATAAGCTCTATAATCCTGCTTTTGTTGAGAATTCTGACATTCCCGACTCCAACCAGAATCTGGCAAACAACAAAGAAGCCCACGGTCAACAGCACAGTATCCGGGAAAAACGACCAAGAAAAAGAGGTCCGGCAGCTCCATGCCCAACGCCTTGCCCGGGACGCTGAACACAGCGTAGCCCAGCAGCATGGCCG
>NZ_JARFIS010000902.1:0-295 GCF_029076575.1 Faecalibacterium sp. DFI.5.82 | reverse complement strand
TCTGCGCTTCTGTCTCACATCGTCTGCCCGTGAAGTGCCCCGTCAAGTAGACAGAAAAAATAATATAATATTTTTGTTCGCCGTTTCCACAAGGGAACGGCGAATTTTTTGTGCAAATCGGCGTTAGGACGCTCGATTCATGGCACGGACGTGAGCTTGCAGTGTCCAACACGGGACATTTTTGGATATTTTACCTCCGCTGTATCGTGATTGTTCTTGCTTGACATGAAAATACCCCCAGAGTACGCAAAGTTTTCTTTTTACTCTGTCTACTCCAGGGGGAGCATATCATGTT
>NZ_JARFIS010000901.1:0-295 GCF_029076575.1 Faecalibacterium sp. DFI.5.82 | reverse complement strand
GCGACCGGCTGCGACCCTGAGCATGCTAGTTTAGCGGTAACCAGCGGACTGCTTGAAATGATGAATGACGAAGAACTGCGCGGTGTTTTGGGACATGAGTTGGCGCATATCAAAAACTATGATATCCGAGTTACCACGATTGCGATGTCGCTGCTTGAGCTGGTTCGCTATTCAGGATGGGGGCTGCTGATTGCTGGTCTGGGATTGATGAGCGTCAAAACCAGGGCCGGGATCATCGAGCTGATCTTTTGGATGATCGGGGCCAGCCTGGCAGTAGTTGGCGGTTTGATTGCCA
>NZ_JARFIS010000900.1:0-295 GCF_029076575.1 Faecalibacterium sp. DFI.5.82 | reverse complement strand
GGCAGGTCGGCGGCATCAAAATAACTCTGCGGCTGGGCCAGGTTGATGCCAATGCCGCACAGGATGCCCCGGCCCTGCTGCTGGTAGCCGTAGCAGACGCTTTCGCACAGGATGCCCACGATCCCCCGTGCAGGCTGGCCGCCTTTACCACAGAGGGGGCCAGCGATGCCGCGGCCATTGCGGCCTGCGGCGGCTCCATGGAAGTCTTTTTGCAGCGTCTGGAACCGGGGGAATGAGCCATGAAGCGTAATGACCTGATCGTTGTCCGGGGCGGGGGAGACCTTGCCACCGGTGT
>NZ_JARFIS010000090.1:0-435 GCF_029076575.1 Faecalibacterium sp. DFI.5.82 | reverse complement strand
GTGCAGCGTGCTGACGGCGGTGCCCGGAGATGATCTCGTAGCCACCTTCCGGGCGTGGACGTGAAATCAGCGGAGAAAGCACGCCGTACTGTTCTACGCTTTCCACCGTGCGCTGCATGGACTCATCATCCAAAACCTTAAAGGGGTGGTTCTTGAAAGGGAACAGTTCTCCGATGGTAATCTGCTGAACCTGTTCCCTCTGCTGCTCCTGTCGGGATTCTTCCGTGGAGAAGATGTCATCTGCCCCTTTCAGCGACACTTTTAAGCTGTTTTTCGGCATTCGCCATCACCTCCTCGGTCAGAGATTTATAGGCATCTGCCACCTTGCCTTTGGGGTCGTGCAGGAAAATGCTTTTGCCCACGGCACTGATTTCCGCAGCACGGACAGACCGGGGAATGGTCTGGTCAAACACCTTGATCTTGCTGCCGTAAGCA
>NZ_JARFIS010000009.1:0-148143 GCF_029076575.1 Faecalibacterium sp. DFI.5.82 | reverse complement strand
GACGGACGTACCTCTGGCGCACCAGTTGTTCCGCCAGGAGCATAGCTGGGCAACTACGTACGGATCGGATAAACGCTGAAAGCATCTAAGCGTGAAGCCGACCCAAAGATAAGATATCCCACTGATTCAATCAGGTAAGATCCCTTGTAGACTACGAGGTTGATAGGCACGATGTGTAAGTGGAGTGATCCATTCAGCAAGTGTGTACTAATAGATCGAGGGCTTGACCACAATTCGCTTGAATTCTCAAGTCAATGACAAAATGTGAGCAGTGATTATTCAGTTTTGAAGGCACGTCCTTCAAGAAACACTGGACAAAGTAAAACAGAAATGTTATACTGAACCAGTCATATTGGTCGGTGACGATGACGGTGAGGTTCCACCTGTTCCCATTCCGAACACAGAAGTTAAGCTCACTCGTGCCCAAGATAGTTCGCTGGAAACGGCGCGTGAAAATAGGTAGTCGCCGACTTAAACAAAACCCCTGAGGAAGAAATTCCTTGGGGGTTTGTTGTTTTTGTGCGGTACTTTCTTTCACGGCAAAGAAATTGCCAAAGGTTTCTATTTCTGCCTGATTTTTTCGTACGGTGTGCTATCATAAGGCTGGAAACGCTTTTGGGAGAAACGCGTTCCCATGCAAAAAACAGTTGACAAAGGATCGGCCTGCTGTTTGACCACCACTTTTCGATCATGTAAGCATGAACTGGAAAGGAGCAGAAGAAAAATGACAAACAAGAAATTCAAGTTGGCAGCAATGTCGCTGGCCACTGCGGTTGCAGTGAGCACGGTTGGCCCCAGTGCTTCTGCGGTGACGTATTATCTGGGCGATGGCAGTGTAACTGTTGACAAGGATGTGGAACGCGGCGCGTACAGTTATCAGGGTGAGGATCAGGGCGAAAACCGCACCTACGTCAATGAGGATAAAGCGGAAACTGGCGATGGTACGATCTACGTCAAGGACGGCAACGCGCCAGAAGTAGTCCCGCCATCCACTGATAACTCCGACAATGGTACAGAGAAAACCACACCGACGGATAATGCCACACAATCCACCGATGCTTCTGCCGACAACACAGAGAACAGTTCCACGTCTGAGACCACAACTGGAAACACCATCACGGTCAAAGAAGGTGTGAAAGATGCAACCATCGTGGTTGACAGTGTGAATGTGGATACCACCAGCACCCCGACTGAAGTAGCCACGGATACCGGGAACACAGGGGATAAAACCATCATCAAGGTGGGCGAGGGTGCAGATGTTGACCTGACAGTCAAGGATTCCAACCTGACCACCGGCGGCCATGGTATCGATATCGGCGTGAATCTGGATGACAAAGATGATAACAAAGGAGCTAACGTTGACCTGACGCTGGATAATACCCAAATTAACCTGACACAAAACGGTAAGGCGGGTATCAACGTACAGGACAATTCCAATGTGGACCTTACCCTGAAGGGCGAGAATGCCATTGATGGCTCCAAGGCAATTGAAAACGAGAAAGAGGGTATCCTTACAAAGAATGTCAATGTCGAGGGTATCCGTGTGGGTGATGGCGGTGCAAGTGACGGTTCGGGCACCAGTGCGGGTGCAGAAACGAACCTGACCATCAGCGGCGGTGTAGAAAAGACCGAAACTGCGGAAACAGACACAGAAGAAACGGAAAGCTCTGCGGGTGGTTCGCTGACCATCAGTGATACCACAGGCGGTCTGGTAATGGCAGATGGCTCGGACGTGGAAATCACAGACGGGGCGAACGTGACCATTGAGGAGACAAAAACCTCTGGTTCTACGCAGGCTGGCCGTGGTGTGACCCAGCATGGTGATTTGACCATCTCCGGCGGCTCTTCCTTAACGATAGACGGTGTGGAAGACAATGCAAAGCAAGCGTCACATACCGGTATTGGCATTGCCAGCTGGGATGATATCACAGTCGAGGATGGCAGTACGCTGGAGATCAGTGATGCTACAACCGGTATTTACGGCCACCAAGGTTCGGATGCAAGCCTGACTGTGGAGGATAGCGCGCTGAATATTGCTGGCAGCAGCTTCGGCATTGACTATGAAGGTGCCGGAAAAGATAAAGAGGGAAATGTACTCAAATCTGCCGGGGACATCACGTTCGACAATGCAGAAGTCGATATCAATATTACCCCGGAAACCCCGAATGCCGCAGGCTATGGCATTGCCGCCCACGGTGACAGTAATATCACCTTTAAAAATGGCACAGAGGCCGAAATCAAAGTTACTTCTGAAAACCCGGATGCGGGAACCTGGGGCATTTATAATGAGCGTGGCGGGACCGGCAATCTGACGGTGAACGACAGCACGGTGGATATCGATGCAAACCGTGGAATTTACGCCGGTTTCCAGAAGGTTGAAATCGCAAACAACAGCGTTGTGACCTCCAAGAACACCCATCAGGCAATGTATGCTCTGGGCGGCAGTGATGGTAAGGGCCTGAAACTGCGTGTGACCGGAAACAGCCGATATCATCTGACAGGCGGTACGCGGGGTAACTGGGGGATTCAGGCAACCTCTGCCCGGGGACATGAAATTCTGGTTGATGACAATGGACAGCTAATTTCCGATATGGAGAATTCCTATACGGCAGTTGGTCTGGGCAAGAATGCTAAACTGGTCGTGGATAATGGTACTGTTCTTGTGAGGGGAAAATACGACAAGGCAGGACTGTTTGCTTACGGTGATAACAGCACCATCCGCATCAAAAACAATTCCCATGTGGAAGCAACAACGATTACCCTTAACCCCTCGATAAAAAAGATACCAACTGTGGGCCAAAAACTCATCGTTACCGGTGGCACGCTGACCTATGATTACAAGGCCGACAACACCCTGTGGCCGGAGAACGAGCAGGGCGACAAGCTGACCAATTTCCTGCTGACCAAGGATGATGCCCACGCAAACTTCGATGCCCTTTCCTATAAAGGCCAGACCTATACCTACCTCTCTGACCTGAACAAGGAGACCGGGAAGCAGTATCTCTCTGTGTGGGTGCCCGCCGCCGCACTGAACTATATGCTGGATGTGGACGGTTCCCATGACCCGGAGATCATCGGCAAGGCGCTGGAAGAGCTGAAGCAGGCCGGATACAATTTCGACACTGCCTATCAGACCGCTGAGAATGGCGATCAGGTCGTTATTCTGCGGGATATGGTGGTGAACGGTAAGAGCCTGAACTTCACCAAGACCACCGATGCAGAGGGCAACACCAAGCTCATCTGGGGCAACTACGAAAAGCAGGCAGATGGTGCCCCCAACGCTTATGACATGGTCTATGGCACCGAGTACGAGTATGAGGGCAAGACCTATACCATCGTCTGGGGCTATGAGAGCCAGAACAACCCCAACACCACTGCAGCAGCGGGCGTGCTGGATGCCTTTGGCCCGGATTCCAACGTGAAGGTCACCGGCGAGAACATCGACGGCACCGACTCCGCACGGTACACCGTGACCATTTACGGCGCTCTGCGGGAAGTGACCGACCCTGTGATCCCCACGAACCCGAAACCGGAAACGCCTGAGGACTCCGATCCTACTCCTCCGGCTCCCACTACGCCGACCACCCCGGCAGTGCAGGATGCACGGCCCACCACTCCCGCCGTGGAGCAGGCAGTCGCTAAGACCACGCCCGCCCCGGAGACTCCCGTGAACCCGCCGGTACAGGATGCCCGCCCGGAGAGCGGCAAGCTGATCCAGACCGGTACCACCAACTGGATGGCAGATGTTCTGGTGCGTGCAGGCGGTGTTCTGCTGGCTGCCGGTTATCTGCTGGAGCGTAAGCGCAAGAGTATGTTCCATAAGGCACAGCACTGAACACGTTCTTGTAGATGACGTAATAAAATATTGAACTGGCTTGGGGCCGCTGCACAAATTTTTGTGGGGCGGCCCCACTTTTTGCAGAAAAATGCGCTCTCGTCCCGTATTAAGGGATGAAAGCGCTTTTGATTTTGCAAAAAAGGATGAGAACGAGAATGAAAACTTCACCGCGCCGCCGGAAGCACCGGCGCAGAGCCTTCCGGCGGCTGTTCTGGCTGCTGGTGCTGGCGACCCTGCTTCTGCTGCTGTGGCCCCGGCGGGTCACGCTGGATGGGCTGAACAGTCCTCATGCCATTTTACTGCGGGCCGACAGCGGAGAGGTGCTGGCCGAAAAGGATGCCGACAGCACGATCTATCCGGCTTCCATGACCAAGGTGATGACGGCGTTGCTGGCCATAGAAGCAAACCCGGACCTCGACACGCCCGTGACCCTGCCCGAGGAGATCTTTCCGGCTCTGCAGGCCCAGAATGCCTCGCTGGCGGGGTTTCAGGCCGGGGAAACGGCCACGGTGCGGGATCTGCTGTACGGGGCCATGCTGCCCTCGGGGGCCGAGTGCTGCGAAGCGCTGGTCCGGGAGGTGAGCGGCAGCGAGGAAGCCTTTGCGGCCCGGATGAACCAGAAAGCAGCAGAGCTGGGGATGACTGGCACACATTTCTGCAACCCCACCGGTCTGCACGACCCAGAACATGTTTCCACCGCGCGGGATATGGCCCGGCTGACAGAAGCAGCCCTGCAGAACGAGACCTTCCGCAAGCTGTTTACCACGGAGCGGTATACTGTTCCGGCCACCAACTGCCACCCGCAGGGGTTCACGATGCACAGCACCCTGCTGAGCCAGCTGGACGGCACAGAGCTGCACAGTGGCCGGATCCTGGGCGGTAAGACCGGTTACACCGGGGAGGCAGGGCTCTGCCTTGCCAGTCTGGCCGAGGTGAAGGGCAGGGAATACATTCTGGTCACGGCCGGGGCAGGGGGAAACCACAGCACCGCGCCCTACCACATCGAGGATGCCGTAACGGTCTACCGCCGTGTGAGCCGGGGGTCCTGAACAGGGGAGCGGATGCGCTCCCTTTTTCTGTGCCCGGCTTTGTGGTACAATGGAACAAAACCATTCACAGAACAGGAGAACCATCATGCTCAAGGATTCACAGGTCGATCTCTGCGGCCGCACCGATTTTACCCGCACCGCGCCCCTGCTTGCCCGGGACGAGGCGTTTTCGTTTGCCTGCGCGGGCTGCGGCGGCTGCTGCCGGGGGCGGGAGGATATCGTGCTGTCGGGCTTTGACCTGTGGCGCATTGCGGCCCGCCTGCGCCTGCCGCCCCGCACCGTGGCCCGGGCGTTCTGCCGGGGAAGCATCGGGCGGGTCAGCCGCCTGCCGGTGCTGCGGCTGGCCCCGCTGAAGGAGGAGCGCGGCAACTGCCCCTTCCTCACCGGGAACCACTGCGCCATCCACGATGCCGAGCCGCTGGTCTGCGCTCTTTACCCGCTGGCGCAGGAGATCACGAAGGACGGTCAGGTATCCTACTTTTTGCAGCCCACCCAGTGCGGCGGGCAGGTCATTGCGGCAAGGGTGGGGGATTATCTGGCCCGTTACGATGTGCCCGCCCGGGAGGCCACCGATGTGCGCTGGGCGCAGGTGTGCATGGAGTTGGAAGATACCGTGGAGCGGCTGGAGGCTCTGTTTGAGCCGGTGTTTGCCCGGCGGATGCAGGAAAAGCTGTGGCAGGCGCTGTATTACCGGTACGACTTTGCAAAAGAGTACCGCCCCCAGCTGGAAGAAAATCTGCTCTGGCTGGACGGTGAGCTGAAAAAGCTCGAAGGAATGCAGATGCGGCACAGAACAATCGAAAAAAGTGATAGATAAAATTACTTTGATTGATAATTCAGGCTGTTTCCTGGTTGTTTTAGAGCGGAAAGTGTGATATACTTCACGAGTGTAAAGCGGCAGCGCGATGCGACAGGCCGCTTGAATACTGACTTTCATGCGGTGTCCTGTTGCCGCGAAAGTAGAATTGAGGGAGTAATATCATGCGTAAAATTTCTCGTCGTTCGTTCCTGTCTGCCGCCGCTGTCTGCGGCGCAGCTGCTGCCCTGACTGCCTGCGGCGGTTCCTCCAGCTCCACGGCTGCTTCTTCCACCGCTTCCTCTGCTGCGGCTTCTTCCGCAGTGGCTGACGGCCAGAAGTATACCGTTGGCATCTGCCAGCTGGTGGAGCACGCCGCTCTGGACGCTGCCACCCAGGGTTTTGAGGATGCTCTGACCGCACAGTTCGGCGAGAATGTCACCTTTGACTTCCAGAACGCCCAGAACGATTCCGCAACCTGCGCCACCATCGCCAACGGCTTTGTTTCCGCAGGCGTTGACCTGATCATGGCAAACGCTACCCCCGCCCTGCAGGCCGCACAGGCTGCCACCGACAGCATCCCCATTCTGGGCACTTCCGTCACCGAGTACGGTGTTGCTCTGGGCCTGACCGATTTCGATGGCACCGTGGGCGGTAATGTCTCCGGCACCTCTGATCTGGCTCCGCTGGATCAGCAGGCGGATATGATCACCGAGTGGCTGCCCGAGGCCACCAAGGTGGGCCTGCTCTACTGCTCTGCCGAGGCAAACAGCCAGTATCAGGTAGACGAGGTCCAGAAGTACCTGGAGGCCAAGGGCGTTACCGCCACCCAGTACGCTTTCTCTGATTCCAACGATCTGGCTTCTGTCTGCCAGAAGGCTGCCGACGAGAACGACGCAGTGTATGTCCCCACCGACAACACCTGCGCTGCCAACACCGGCATCATCGACGGCATCTGCCGCCCGGCCAAGAAGCCCGTGTTCGCCGGTGAGGAGGGCATCTGCTCCGGCTGCGGCGTGGCGACCCTGTCCATCAGCTACTACGATCTGGGCTACACCACCGGTGAGATGGCTGCCAAGGTTCTGACCGGTGAGGCCGATATCTCCACCATGCCCGTTGAGTACACCAACGTGACCAAGAAGTACAACAAGACCATCTGCGATGACCTGGGCATGACCGTTCCCGAGGGTTACGAGGCCATTGAGGAATAACAGGCGCTCAGTCTGTTTTGCAGAAAGCTCCCCTGATAGGGACGCAGAGTTCACGCTGCAGTAACGAAGAGACTTTACAATAAAATCAGCGGAGAAGAGCGAATTTTTGTTCTTCTCCGCTTTCCCGTATCAGAAAAAAGTGTAGTTACAGGAGGAAAACGTTTTGGATATTCTTGCAAGACTTGCCAACCTGCCCGGTGCCTTGCCCGGTGCCTGTGCGCAGGGCCTCATCTGGGGTATCATGGCCATTGGTGTGTACCTGACCTACCGCATCCTGGATGTGGCTGACCTGACCGTAGACGGTTCCTTTGGCACCGGCGGCGCGGTCTGCGTTATGTGCCTGCTCTCCGGCATGAACGTCTGGGCAGCGCTCTTCATCGCCCTGCTGGCCGGTCTGGCCACCGGCCTTGTCACCGGCCTGCTCCACACCTTTATGGGCATTCCGGCCATTCTGGCTGGTATTCTGACCCAGCTGGCCCTCTACTCCATCAACCTGAAGATCATGGGCAAGGCCAACCAGTCCATCAACGTGGACAAGTACGACCTGCTCATCTCCCTGCGCTGGGTCAAGGAGTTTGCCCTGCACAACCCCATCATCATGGTCATTCTGGTCAGCGCTGTGGTCATCGGTGTGCTGTACTGGTTCTTTGGCACCGAGCTGGGCTGCGGCATCCGCGCCACCGGTTCCAACCCCGCCATGAGCCGCGCCCAGGGCATCAACACCAGCTTCAATGTGGTGCTGGGTCTGGCGGTCTCCAACGGTCTGGTGGCCCTGTCTGGCGCACTGCTGAGCCAGTATCAGGGCTTTGCCGATGTCAGCATGGGCCGTGGTGCCATCGTCATCGGTCTGGCCGCTGTCATCATCGGCGAGGCCCTGTTCAGCCGCATCTTCCACAACTTTGCCCTCAAGCTGGTGTCCGTTTCGCTGGGTGCCATCATCTACTACATCGTTATCCAGCTGGTGCTGACCCTCGGCTTTGACGCAAACCTGCTCAAGCTGCTGAGCGCCTCCGTGGTGGCCGTGTTCCTGGCCGTGCCCTATTGGAAGAGCAAGTACTTCGCAAAGCCCGCGGCAAAGAAGGCACAGAAGGAGGATGCAAAAAATGCTTGAGATCCAGAATGTTTCCAAGACCTTCAACGCCGGTACCGTCAATGAGAAAACGGCCCTGAACGGTCTGAACCTGAAATTGAACGAAGGTGATTTTGTCACCGTCATCGGCGGCAACGGTGCGGGCAAATCCACCATGCTGAACGCTGTGGCCGGTGTGTGGCCCGTGGACAGCGGCAAGATCATCATTGACGGCACCGACGTGACCAAACTGGGGGAGCACCAGCGCGCCGCCTACATCGGCCGCGTGTTCCAGGATCCCATGACCGGCACCGCCGCCACCATGCAGATCGAGGAGAACCTTGCCCTGGCCGCCCGGCGCGGTAAGCGCCGCGGTCTGAGGATCGGTATCACCAAGGCCGAACGGGAGCGCTACCGTGAACTGCTCAAGAGCCTGGACCTGGGCCTGGAGGACCGCCTGACCGCCCGCGTGGGCCTGCTGTCCGGCGGTCAGCGTCAGGCACTGACCCTGCTTATGGCTACCATGAACAAGCCCAAGCTCCTGCTGCTGGATGAGCACACCGCCGCTCTGGACCCCAAGACGGCGCTCAAGGTGCTGACCCTCTCGGCCAAGATCGTGGAGGAGAACCACCTGACCACCATGATGATCACCCACAACATGAAGGATGCCATCAAGTACGGCAACCGCCTGATCATGATGCACGAGGGCCACATCATCTATGATGTCTCCGGGGAAGAGAAGAAGAACCTGCACGTCTCCGACCTGCTGGCCAAGTTCCAGATCGCGTCCGGCGGCGAGTTCGCCAACGACCGCATGATCCTTTCCTGATGCATTTCTGATATGGAAAATCCCCTCCGGTGTGCGCGTACCGGAGGGGATCTTTGCATCTTGTGCACCTTTGCAGGGTGTGCTACACTGAGAGAAAGAGGAGGTGTCTCTCGTGCGAAAAATCATCCGGCGGGCAGCTGCTGTGCTGTTGTCTGCGGCTCTGCTGCTGACGGGAACGGTCTCGGCAGCAGCCCAGATTGACCCGGTAGAGGAACGGCTTGCTGCCATGTCTCTGCGGGAAAAGGTGGGGCAGCTGTTCGTGGTGCGGGTCGAAGCACTGGACCCCAGTGGACAGTCTGATAGCACAAGGCTGACCTGGGCAGAACGGCAGGGGCTGAAAAAGTATCCGGTGGGCGGCATTGTGGTGTTTCGGCAGAATGTGAAAAGTCCGGAGCAGTTGAAAAAGCTTCTGGCAGATTTTCAGGCAGCATCCGGGACCGGTCTGTTGACCGCCGTGGACGAGGAGGGCGGCAGCGTGGCCCGGTTGGCCAATGCTTCCGGCTTTGATCTGCCCCGATACCAGAGTGCCCAGGCAGTAGGTACAACAGGGGACCCGGCCAATGCCCGTGCCATGGGGCAGGTCATCGGAGGCTACCTCAAAACCTACGGCCTGAATCTTGACTTTGCTCCAGTGGCAGATGTGAACACCAATCCGGCCAATACCGTGATCGGGAACCGAGCATTTTCGTCGGATCCGGCAGTGGCGGCACAGATGGTGGCCTCCGCTGTACAAGGGTTTCACGATGCGGGCATACTCTGTACACTCAAGCATTTCCCGGGCCACGGAGATACCGCAGAGGACAGCCACTACGGCACGGCCAGCAGCACCAAGACTTGGGCAGAGATGCGGGAGACGGAGCTGAAGCCTTTTGCGGCTGGAATCGCAGCTGGGGCCGACGTAGTAATGACCGCCCACATCACCACCCCCAATGCAACGCAGGACGGCCTGCCTGCGTCGCTCTCCTACACTATGCTGACCGAGCGTCTGCGGGGGGAGCTGGGCTTTACTGGGGTCATCTGCACCGATTCGCTGTCCATGCAAGCCATTCGTGACCACTATTCTGCAGCAGAAGCGGCTGTAGCGGCGCTGAACGCCGGGGCAGATCTTCTGCTGATGCCGCCCGACCTGCCGGAAGCCTTTGACGGTATACTGGAGGCTGTGCAGAATGGAACCATCAGCGAGGAACGCCTCAACGAGAGCGTCCGCCGCATCCTGATGCTGAAACAGAAAGCCGGGTTGGAGCTTGACACCCGCACCCCGCTGGAAAAGATGCTGGATGTGTTTCTGTAAGATTGAAGCATAATAAAAAGATCCCCTCCGGTGTGCGCGTACCGGAGGGGATCTTTGCGTATAAAGGAATGTTACCGCTTGATGTCGTAGTTCATGTTCATCAGGTTGCGGATGGAGCTGACATCATCGGTGATGTTGGCATCGCCGTGGATGGTATGCTTGATGGCGCTGCTTGCCACGGCAAAGTTGATCATGTCCATGGCGCGGTAGTCGTGGAGCATGGCGTAGATCAGGCCGCTGGCAAAGGCATCGCCGCCGCCCACGCGGTCCAGAATATTAAAGGTGTAGAGCTTGCTCTCAAAGGTGTGGCCGTCGTACCACATAAAGGCCTTGAGGCTGTTCTCGCTGCCGCTGTGGGCATAGCGCACATGGCGGGCAATGCACTTGAGGTTGGGATAGCGGGCAATGAAATGCTGGAAGATCTCGTCCTGCTGCTCATAGCTGGGCTGCAGGGGCACGCCGTCCTTCCAGTCGCCCTTGCTGTGATCGTTGTCGTCCTTCCACAGGTGGTAGGGCTCAATGCCCAGCAGAACGTCAACGTAAGGCAGGCACTCGGTGCAGAAATCGCGGGCTTCCTCCCAGCTCCACAGGGTAGAGCGGAAGTTGCCGTCAAAGCTGACGGTCAGGCCCTTCTTTTTGGCCACCTTGAGCATATCGATGATGAGGCCGCGGCAGTTGGGGCCCAGTGCCGGGGTAATGCCGCTCAGGTGCAGCCAGTCGTAGCCGTCCAGCAGAGCGTCCAGATCGACCTGAGAGAAGTCATACTCGGTAATGGCACTGTGCTTGCGGTCGTAGATGACCTTGGAAGCGCGGATGCCGTATCCGGTCTCCAGATAATAAGTACCCAGCCGGTTGGAGGGGGTCTCGTTGGGCTCGGTCAGGATCATGGGGGTGCAATGCACATCGTTGGAGCGCAGCCAGCGCACCGCGCTCTTGCCCAGGCTGTTGTTGGGCACTACGCTGAAGAAGGTGCTGTCCACACCCAGGTTGGCCAGGGCCAGTGCAATGTTGGCCTCGCTGCCGCCGTAGCTGGCTTCAAAGCTGGATGCCATGCGGATCTTTTCGTAGTTCGGCGGGGTCAGACGGAGCATGATCTCGCCGCAGGTGATAAATTTCTGGCCGTTGGGCTCGCTGCCGAGGATGGGATTGTAGTGTTCCATAACGCTCCTCCTAAAAAGTCGTTTCTGGGATCCATTTCATGTGAGAACACATTGTTGTATCCATTATACCGCACTGCGTACCGGATAGCAAGCAAATGCTGTTTCGGCCGAGAGAAAAAGAAAAAGAAATTTTGGTTGTTTTGACGAAAGAACCCCTCAGTCACCTGCGGTGACAGCCCCCCTAATAGTGGGGCCCTTGGCATTGCATAAAGCCTTATGGTTTTGCCAAGGCCGCCCCTAGTAGGCAACAACGACGACCGCCGCCAGTGGCGGAAGCAGGGAGGAGTTGTTGGGGCAGCGGCCAGCAGGACGCAAGTGCAAAACTTTGCACGAAGCGGACGCTGGGTGCCGCAACCCGTACGGTGGCATCCCGCAGGGATGACGGTGGGGTTCACACCCCCGTCAGGTCAAAGCTGGGCGTATACTCTTCCTTTGCACTGCTTTTCTGCTGCATATAGCCAGAGCTGAGGCCCAGATCCATGGCGTAGTTGACCACCCGGCGGTATTCGTAGGTGGTGATGCGCCGCCCGATGCCGTGGTCTGCCGCCTGATAGAAGGGGGTGTACTGGCTCATCACGCTGGGCAGGAAGCACCCGGGGTCGGCCTTGTTCCAAGCCGCCATCTGATCGAGCACGGCAAAGCTGTCGTCCACATGGCCAGGCAGGGCAAGGTGGCGCAGGATCACGCCCCGCTGCAGGATGCCCTCGCTGTCAAAAACAGGGTGCCCGGCCTGAGACATCATGGCTTCAATGGCGGGCCTGGCCTGTGCAAAATAGTCCGGCGCGGCGGAAAGCTCTGCCGAAAGGGCAGGGGAAACATATTTCAGGTCGGCCAGCCAGATGTCGATGAAACCGCGCCAGGCGTGCACGCTCTCCACGGTCTCGTAGCCGCCGGTGTTGCAGACGATGGGCAGATGCAGCCCCTGCGCCCGGGCCAGGTCGAGGGCGGCGATGATCCAGGGCCGCCACTGCCCAGGCGTGACAAGGTTGATGTTGTGGGCTCCCTGCGCCTGCAGGTCCAGAAAGATCTCGGCCAGGCGCTCCACGGTGATCTCCCTGCCCAGCCCCTCGGCGCTGATGGGGTAGTTCTGGCAGAAGCAGCACTTGAGGGTGCAGCCGGAGAAAAACACCGTGCCGCTGCCCCGGGTGCCGCTGATGCAGGGCTCCTCCCAGAAATGCAGGGCAGCGCGGGCCGCTTTCAGGGTACGGCCCGCCCCGCAGAAGCCCGTCTGCCCGGCGGCCCGGTCGGCTTTGCACTGCCGGGGGCAGAGAGTGCAGGCTTCCGGCACGGCAACAGAAATGGTTTTGGGCATAATATCCAAGTCCTTTGCAAAAGATTTGACAGAATTACTCTTGTTTATTATACCATTTATGACATGGAATGTGGTATACTATGATAGAATATTATATATCATGCAAAAATACTACATGTCAGACGGAGGATGTCATGCGCACCGAAAACGAGGAGATCCGGGATCATTTGAAATATCTCTCCCTGCTGGCACGGGATTACCCCTCGCAGGCAGCCGCTGCCAGTGAGATCATCAGCACTCAGGCCCTGCTCAAGCTGCCCAAAGGCACCGAGCATTTTATGAGCGACCTGCACGGTGAAAACGAGGCCTTTGTCCACATCCTGAACTCGGCTTCGGGTGTCATCCGGGAAAAGGTGGATATCGTGCTGGGGGAGAGTGTGCCGGAACAGACCCGTGCAGAGCTGGCAACGCTCATCTATTACCCCAACGAGAAGCTGCCCCAGCTCAAAGCCGAGTGCGCGGATGAAGAAGCGCTTGACCACTGGTACACAGAGACCCTGCTTCAGCTCATTGATATTTGCCGGTTGGTGTCCTCCAAGCATACCCGGGAGCATGTGCGCTCCTGCCTGCCGTCCAGCTGCGGGTATATTCTGGATGAGCTGCTCCATGCCCACTTTGAGGACCACGACAAGGACCTTTATTATGGGCAGATCGTGGGCAGCATCATCGAAAATGGCCGTGCCGACCGGTTCATCGTCCGGCTGTGTGAGCTCATCAAGCGGCTGGCTGTGGACAAGCTGCACATCGTGGGTGACCTGTTTGACCGCGGCCCCCGGCCTGATATCATACTGGACCGGCTCATGCGCCACCACCATGTGGATATCCAGTGGGGCAACCATGACGTGGTCTGGATGGGTGCCGCTGCCGGAAGTCCCATCTGCGTCTGTACCGTGCTCAAAACGACACTGGCCTACCACAACCATGCCATGCTTGAGGACTGCTACGGCATCAACCTGCGGCATCTGCAGCGGATGGCCGAGCAGTTCTACGGAAATGACGACCTGACCCTCTGGATGCCCCACACCGACGCGGCGCGCGGCCCTTACACCGAGGGAATGCTCCACCGCTGTGCCGTGATGCACAAGGCCGTGACCATTCTGATGCTCAAGATGGAGTGCAAGGTCATCGACCGCAACCCGGATTTCAAGATGCAGGGAAGGGATTTCCTGCGGCACATCGATTGGAAAAAGGGAACAGTGACCCTGAACGGGCAGACATACCCCCTGCGGGACACCAGCTTCCCCACCGTGGACCCGGCAGACCCCGCCGCCCTGAATGATGATGAGCGGCTGGTGCTCCGCAAGCTGGTGGAATCCTTCCGGCAGAGCGAGCGTTTGCAGCAGCATGTGGAATTTTTGTATGCCAAGGGCAGCGTTTACCACATCGAGAACGGCAACCTGCTCTACCACGGCGTGGTGCCCATGACCAAAAACGGCAGCTTTGCCGTGGAGCGGTTCGAGGGACACAACTACTCGGGCCGCGGCTTGATGGACTACTGTGACGAGCGGGCGCGCTGCGGCTACTTTGCTCCCGAGGGCAGCGCGGCCCGGCGGAGCGGTCAGGATTTTTTGTGGTATCTGTGGTGCGGCAAGCTGTCGCCGTTGTTCGGCCGCAGCGCCATGACCACCTTTGAGCGGCTGTATATTGCCGACCCCGCTACCCATGAGGAAGTCAAGGACCCCTATTATACATGGTACAATGAAGAGGCCGCCTGCCGCCGTATCCTGGCGGAATTTGGCCTGCCCGGCACCAGCCACATTGTCAACGGCCATGTGCCGGTGCGGGAGAAGAGCGGCGAGAGCCCCATCAAGGGCGGGGGCCGTCTGGTCGTCATTGACGGCGGGTTCTGCCGCGCCTACCATGAAAAGACCGGCATTGCAGGGTACACGCTGGTGTACTCCAGCCGCACCATGTCCCTGCGGACCCATCAGCCCTTTGTCAGTGCTGAAAAGGCCGTGAACGAAAACATCGACATCGTGTCGCAGAAGAACATACTGGAAACGGAGAACCACCGCATTCTGGTGGAAGAGACGGACGAGGGAGAGACCCTGCGGGAGCGGGTACACGACCTGAAGCAGCTGGTCAAGGCCTATCAACTGGGCTGGATCAAGGAGACCTGCAGTGAGGATTGCGTCTGGTAAGGGGCGCTGATTGTAAAATTTTTGAAATAAGAAACAAAAATATCGAATATCTCCGCAGATTCTGGGCAAAACAGAAAATAATCGGGCAGGGAAAAAGGGGGCTTTGCTTTTTGCCCGAAGTTGTGTATAATAAGATAGTTGTATCGTGAGGGTGTGTGCCCAGCGGTGCGCGGAGAGATCAAGCAAGAACCCTGAGTGGCCCTGCCGCTGGCGGGCCTGCGACAAGGAGATTATAAAATTGGAAAAGTTTGTTATTACGGGCGGCAAGCCCCTGCATGGCGAAGTTACCATTTCCGGTGCAAAAAATGCGGCTGTGGGCATTCTGCCTGCCACCATTCTGGCGGCAGATGTCTGTGTGATCGAAAACCTGCCGGACATCAGTGATGTGGCAGTCAGCCTGAAGATCCTGAGCACCCTGGGTGCCAGCATCAAGATGCTGAACCGCAATACCTACGAGATCGACACCACCCACCTGAACAGCACCAACGTCCCGGACGATCTGTCCCGCCAGATGCGTGCCAGCTACTACTTCCTGGGTGCGCTGCTCTCCCGCTTTGGCAAGGCACAGGTGGCCATGCCCGGCGGCTGCAATCTGGGCCCCCGCCCCATCGACCAGCACCTCAAGGTGTTCAGCGCACTGGGTGCAGAGGACAGCGTGGACTACGGCATGATCACCGTGCGTGCCAAGGAACTGAACGGTGCCCATATCTTCTTTGATAAAGTCAGCGTGGGCGCTACCATGAATGGTATGCTCTCCGCTGTGATGGCACAGGGCCAGACCATTCTGGAAAACTGCGCCAAGGAGCCCCATGTTGTTGATCTGGCAAACTTCCTGAATATGTGCGGCGCGGATGTGCGCGGTGCCGGCACCGATGTAATCAAGGTGCGCGGCGTGGAAAAGATGCACGGCTGCACTTACAGCATCATCCCTGACCAGATCGAGGCGGGCAGCTACATGGTTGCCGCTGCTGCCACCGGCGGCGACGTTCTGATCAAAAATGTCACCCCCAAGCATCTGGAACCCATCACGGCAAAGCTCCGCCGTGCCGGTGTGGATGTGGAGGAATTCGATGATTCCGTCCGCGTCTCCCGCAAGGGCGATATCCTGCCGCTGAAGATCAATACCATGCCTCACCCGGGCTTTCCCACCGATATGCAGCCCCTGATGGGTGTGCTGCTCAGCGTGGCAAAGGGAACCTCCACCATCACCGAGAGCGTGTGGGATAACCGCTTCCGCTATGTGGACGAGCTGCGCAAGATGGGCGCAATGGTGCAGGTGGACGGTCAGGTGGCCGTGTTTGAGGGTGTGGACAAGCTGAACCCCGCCCCCCTGCGCGCTTCTGACCTGCGTGCCGGTGCGGCCATGGTCGTTGCTGCCCTGATGGCAGACGGCACCAGCGAGATCGAGGAGATCGGCCACATTGAGCGCGGCTATGAGAACATCGTGGAAAAGCTGCGCGGCCTGGGCGCTGAGATCAGCAAGGTGGAGCGGATGCCTGCCGCACTGGAATCGGCAATGTGATCATTCAGAACCTCTCAGTCTGCTTCGCAGAAGTTCCCCTGACAGGGAGCTTTTGTGAAGCAACGACGGAGAGGTTCGTTTCTTGAGGTTTGAAATGTCTGAATTCATCTCGTTATACTCTGGTTCCTCCGGCAACTGCAGCGTGGTGCGCACGGGGGAAAAGTACATCATCATCGATATGGGAAAGGGCGTGCGCACCACCTCGGCGGCGCTCAAGGAGCTGGGCCTGAACATCAGCGATTGTGCGGGCATTCTGGTCACCCATGAGCACTCTGACCACGTCAAGGGGTTGGCCACCTTCCTCAAAAAGAATCCGCTGCCGGTATACGGTGCAGATGATACGCTGGATTTTCTGGATGCAAACGGCATCGTGCCTGCCAGCTGTGAGCTGCGCACCCTGTCCGGCGGGGAAGAGGATGTGGGAGATTTCGGCGTGACGATGTTCCCCACCAGCCACGACGTGCCCTGCGTGGGCTACCGCATCCACACCCCGGACAACAAGACCATGACCATTGCCACCGACCTGGGAGTCCTGACCCCGCCGGTACATCAGGCCCTGAGCGGCTGTGACCTGGTGGCGCTGGAAAGCAACTACGACCTCCACATGCTCCGCAGCGGGCGGTATCCCTACTACCTGCGCTCCCGCATCGAGTCCAACCGGGGCCACCTCTCCAACGATGAGTGCTCGGCAAAGCTGCTGGAGCTGATCCAGGAGGGATGCAAGAAATTTGCCCTCTGCCATCTCTCGCAGGAGAACAACACCCCGGCGCTTGCTTTGCAGACCATGTTCAACACCCTGGGTGCGGCAGGTGTCGTGCCGGAAAAGGACTGCATCGTGCAGGCCCAGCGCCGCAATGAGATCAGCCCCACGCTTACATTTTAAGAAAAAAATGGCCCTCTCCATCATTGCTTCGCAAAGCGTGACAGAGAGGGTCGTTTTTTGTTGTTATGCCAGATCCGGCAGGATATCGGGCCAGAGGGCCTGCTCCTGCCGCAGGTCGGTGAAAACGCAGTCCAGATAGATCTTGTTCACAGCCGAGATGATGGTGCTGCGCAGGAGCTTGCGTGCATCATCAACATCCGGCTCCAGCTCGGAAAAGCTTTTGGTCAGGCCGAACACATAGGGCAGGTAGTTCTCCAGCTCATCGCAAAAGGTATCATACGCCTGCGCGGAGGTATAATGCGCCCGCTGCATCTTGAACAGGCTGTCGATATTTTCCATGGACAGGACATTTTTAGAAACTACAATGTAGATCAGGCAGGCCAGCTGATCCCGGGTATACTTCTTTTTGATGGGGTGGCTGATGATCCCTTTCTTAACGTAGTTGCTCACCATGGAAGCGGTGAGCTCCACCCCCTGAAATGTGCGGAAACACCCGTTGACAAACTGTACACTCTGATCCAGATAAAGCCCTACGGTGGGGAGTTCTGCATACCGGGGCAGGGCAAACCCTGCGGCGCAGGCCGCAACGCGGCGGTTTGATTCTAATTTCATGCGGACAGTATACCATGTTTTGGAAATGTGGTCAACAGGAAATTGAAAACTTTTGAAATAATTTGAGAAAACAGTTGACAGGTTTTTGAAAAACTGATATAGTGATTCAAAACAACAGGAAAAACTGCGGCATCCTCTGCCGCCGGAATGGAGATAAATGCTTATGAACACCAAGATTGTTGTGGATTCCTCCGCCAGCCTGTACACCTTGCAGGGCGTGGATTTTGAATGCGTTCCCCTGAAGATCATCACCGACGATGCCGAATATCTGGACAACGGCACAATGGATGCCCTGGGCATGGCCCAGACCCTGCGTACCTATAAGGGCAAGACCTCGACTTCCTGCCCCAACGTCAGCGATTGGCTGGCCGCCTACGAGGGAGCCGACGAGGTGTATGCCATCACCATCACGGGCACTCTGTCCGGCAGCTACAATGCCGCCCAGCTGGCCGCCGAGGAATACCAGCAGGAGAACCCCGGCAAGCGGGTGTTCGTGCTGGACAGCCTTTCCACCGGCCCGGAGCAGCGCCTGCTGGCCGAGCATCTGCGGGATCTGCTGGCTGAGGGCAAGGAGTTTGACGAGGTCTGTGAAGAAATGCTCCGCTACCACAAGCACACCCATCTGCTCTTTTCGCTGGAGTCGCTGGCCAATCTGGCCCGCAATGGCCGCGTGAAGCCTGCCGTTGCTGCTGTGGCGCGGATGCTGGGCATCCGGGTCATCGGACAGGCAAGTGAGGCCGGAGAGCTGGATGTTCTCTGCAAGACCCGTGGTGAGCATGGTGCGCTGGAGCGCATCGTGCTGGAACTCAAGGAGCACGGCTACACCAACGGCAGGCTCCATATCTCTCACTGCGGCAATCCCGCTGCCGCCGAGCGCCTGAAGCACATGGTAAAGGCTGTGTTTGATGGAGCAAAGGTGGACATCAGCGAATGTGGCGGTCTGTGCAGCTATTATGCAGAGCTGGGTGGCCTGCTGGTTGGTTATGAGGACGCGGAAGCATAAGCGGACAACCCTCGGAAAAAATTCTGCCACGATTGAATAGGCGCTCATAGCGGGGGAAGCCGTTGTGGGCGCTTTTTTGTTTGCAAAATCTTCCGCTCTGCGCTATACTAACAGCATCAAAAATCGCCGTGGGCGGCAGGGGAGGGATACCACATGTTCAGATTGCCTATCGTCAAGTTTTTTAACCGCATCTTCAACCGTGTCACGATCACAGTGGTGCTGGTGGCTTTACAGGTGCTCTGGCTGCTCTGGGCGTTCTGGTCGTTCACGGCGGGGCGGGTCTGGCTGAACGGTGCCCTGAAGGCGCTGAGCATCCTGATCGTGCTGTATCTGGTGCGCAAGGATGAAAACAGTGCTTATAAGATCGGCTGGATCGTTCTGATCGGCCTTCTGCCTCTGCTGGGCGGCGCGCTTTATCTGGCTTTTGGCAACAAGGCCCCCGCCAAGCATCTGCGGGAGCGGATGCAGAAGGTGGAACAGGCCCATCAGACCGAGCTTGCCCAGCCTGAGGGCCAGACCGATGCGCTGGATATCTCCAGCCGGAACCTGAGCCGCTACGTGGCAAAGTTCGGGCCGTATCCGGCCTGGAGGGATACCGCTGCTCACTACTTTTCCTGCGGGGAGGAGATGTATCCCCAGCTGCTGGCAGATCTGGACAAGGCGGAAAAGTTCATCTTTCTGGAATTTTTTATCCTCCGTTCCGGCAAAATGTGGGACGGCGTGGAGCAGATCCTCCGCCGCAAGGCCGCTCAGGGCGTGGATGTGCGGCTGATCTACGATGATTTTGGCAGCCTGCTGGGCCTGCCCAGTGATTTTGTCATCCGCATGGAGAAGGCGCATATCCGCTGCATCCCTTTCAACCCGGTGGTGCCGCTGGTCTCGCTGGTGATGAACCACCGCGACCACCGCAAGATCGTGGTGGTTGATGGCAATGTGGCCTACACCGGCGGCGTGAATCTGGCGGATGAGTATATCAATGCCGAGCAGCGCTTTGGCTACTGGAAGGATGCGGCCATCCGGCTGGAGGGCGCCGCTGTCTGGAACTTTACCGTGATGTTCCTCAATGTATGGAACGCCTTCCGCCCGCAGGAGACCGATTACACCGCCTTTGCGCCCACCCGCCTGCCCGCAGTGCAGGATGGCGTGGTGCAGCCCTACGCGGACAGCCCGCTGGATGAGGAACCGCTGGCCGAGACGGTGTATCTGGACATCCTCTCTCAGGCCCAGAGATATGTTTATATCTATACGCCCTACCTGGCCGTGGGCGAGGAGATGCTGGATGCTCTGAAAAGTGCGGCCAAGCGCGGGGTGGACGTGCGGCTCATCCTGCCTGGGATCCCGGATAAGAAGCTGGTGTTCCGGCTCAGCCGTTCCTACTATCTGCCCCTGCTCAGGGCGGGTGTGCGCATTTATGAATTCACGCCCGGTTTCCTCCACGCCAAGTGCTATGTCAGTGATGACCGTGTCGCCGCGGTGGGCAGCATCAATATGGATTACCGGAGCCTGTTTCTCCACTTTGAGTGCGGAACACTGCTCTTCCATAACAGCCAGATCGCCGCACTGCGGAAGGATGTGGAGCGCACCCTGCCGCAGTGCCGGGAGATCATGCGGTCCGACTGCCGCACCAATCTGCCGGGCACAGCACTGGACGGCGTGCTGCGGCTGCTGAGCCCGTTGATGTGAACGGCTGCGCGCAGCACGCGGGGAGCTTTTCCACGCAAGTGAAACGGGCCATTCCATCGCCCGCCCTATTGCCTGCGGCAACAGGGTCCCACCCCAGCGGACACTTGCTTTGGAAAACTCCCGTCGGCTGCGTAATCTTACGCTCTTCTGGACATACTATGGGGCAAAGGCCCAATGGGCCGTGTGGAAAGGGAGCGTATCTATGAATCAGAACCATCGGGCTCTTTGGAGCTGTGCCATGGCGGCGGCGCTGCTGCTGACCGCCTGCGGCAAAACGAACGCCGGGTCGGGCAGCTCCGGCAGCATGAGCGGAAGCAGCGGAACATCCTCCGCACAGACCCAGACAGCGGCATGGAAAACCGGTCTGGGTGTGGTGACAGAGGCCACCGATCAGGACAGGGCAGGGAAAATTGAGCTGGCAGCGGCCGCTGTCCTGTTGGATGGCGAGGGGAAACTGGAGAGTGTTCTGCTGGACGAGCTGGAAGTGTCTGTTTCGGCGGACAGTACCGGCCATGTGACCCTGCCTACCGACTGGCGCACCAAGCGGCAGAAGGGGGTCGATTACCCGCTGGCCGAGGTCTCTTCCCTGAAAAAGGGATGGGCGGAACAGGCGGATGCCTTTGCCAATTACCTGATCGGCATGACCCCGGAACAGGTCTCCATGCTCAAAGTGGATAAGGATGGCAAGCCCACGGATGCCGACCTGCTGAGCGGTTGCACCATTGCAGTGGACCGTTACCGGGATGCCGTGACCCGGGCCTGTGCCAATGCCAGGGCACTGGGTGCCGCCAAGGGCGACAGGGCCGCGCTGGGCATCGAAGCGGTGAACGGGACTTCGGACATTACCGCCACCGATGACAAGGATGTGAATGCGCAGGTGGATGTGAGCATTGTGGCACTGACCACCGATGCGGACCGCCGTGTGACCAGCGCCATTGCGGATATGGCCGAGCCGGCCCTGACGGTGGTGTCGGACGGCGGTGTGACAGCTCCGGACCTCGTCAAGACCAAGCTGGAGCTGGGTGAGGACTACGGGATGCGCGGCGCATCGGCGCTGGGCAAGGAGTGGTATGAGCACAGCGAGGGCTTCTGCGATGCCCTCAAGGGCAAGACCCGCACCGAGATCGCCGGGCTTTCCGGCGGCGATGCCGACCTGAAGGCTCTGTGTACCATTGACATCACCGATCTGCAAAAGGCGGCGCTGGATGCCCTGAGCTGAGGAGGAAACCCTTTTCGGTCTCGCAATCGCGCACCGGCTCTCCCGGATAGGGGAACGGTGGCATTCCGCTGCGTTTTCAGAGAGAAACCCTCTCGCCGCGTCTGGCAGCTGCCGACGCGGCGTTTTTGTTTTGTCAAAATGACCGCTTTGCCGTGGTAAAGCAGTAAAGATTTGAGCAAACTGCGAAAAATCAGGTTTCCCCCTTGCCAAATGGCAGAAAACGCGTTATTCTATAACCACAGTTTAGCAATTTAGCATGGTAAAGCAATAAAATAAAGCTGCTTGCCACTGAGGGAGGAACCGTATATGAAACGTCTTGTATCCGCATTTCTGGCCGGTGCCATGGCACTGAGCCTTGCCGCCTGCGGCGGTGCCGCTTCCACTTCCACTGCCGCATCTGCCTCGGCCTCTGCTTCCGGCAGTGCTGCCGCATCCCAGGCTGCAGGCAGCGACCTGGATTACATCAAGGGCAAGGGCAAGCTGGTCATTGGCTACACTGTTTACGAGCCCATGAACTACACCGATGCCGATGGCAACTTTACCGGTTTTGATACCGAGCTGGCCACTGCTGTCTGCGAAAAGCTGGGCGTGGAGCCGGAGTTTGTGGAGATCAACTGGGATACCAAGGTCGTGGAGCTGGATGCCAAGAGCATCGACTGCATCTGGAACGGTATGACCCTGACCGATGACATCATGCAGAACACCGCTACCACCAAGGCTTATGCAAAGAATGCACAGGTGGTCGTTGTGAAAGATGGCACCGATTATACCTCTACCGCTGACCTGGTGGGTAAGACCGTGGTCGCCGAGGCTGGTTCCGCCGGTGAGGCCGCCATTGAGGGAGACGAGAACCTGGCACAGGCTGATTACGTTTCCAAGAGCGTTCAGACCGACTGCCTGATGGAAGTTGCCGCAGGCACTGCCGATGCCGCTGTACTTGACCTGACCCTGGCCAACGCCATGATCGGTGAGGGCACTGACTATGCCGACCTGAAGATCGTGGACGAGCTGAACGCCGAGGAGTACGGCGTGGCATTCCGCAAGGGCAGTGATGCTGCCGCCGCTGTGGATGAGGCCTTTGATGCACTGAAGGCCGATGGCACCATGCAGGCACTGGCCGATCAGTACGATCTGGCACTGGCTGACTGAATTTGTTGAAAAACTCCTTCCGTCATCGCTATGCGATGCAACCTCCCTCGGTGAGGGAGGCTTTTTGTTGCCGATGCGTGAAAGGCTCCCGAGCAGAGGGAACTTTCACCGGCTGTGATGGAAGGGGAATATGGATTCTGAATAAAAAAGGTGTGTTTTTGTGTCTGTGATTCTTATGCGCCTGTCCGGCGCGTTCCTGCTCAATTGTGAGCTCTTTGCCCTGACACTGTTGTTTGCACTGCCGCTGGGGCTGGTGGTCTCGTTTGGCTCCATGAGCCGCTGCAAGCCGCTGGCCGGGCTGGTCAAGACCTTTGTCTGGATCATCCGCGGCACCCCGCTGATGCTGCAGATCATTGTGATCTATCTGGGCCCCGGCCTGCTGGGCATGAACAACCCCTGGCCCTCCGGCTCCGGCGGACGGATGGTGGCGGCGGTGGTGGCTTTTGCCATCAACTATGCCTGCTATTTTTCTGAGATCTACCGCGGCGGCATTGAAGCGGTGCCCAAGGGGCAGACTGAGGCCGGGCAGGTGCTTGGCATGACCAAAACACAGATCTTTTTCAAGGTGACCCTGCTTCAGGTTGTCAAGCGCATCCTGCCCCCCATGGGCAACGAGATCATCACGCTGGTCAAGGATACCTCGCTGGCAAACACCATTGCCAACAAGGAAATCATTATGATGGCCAAGGAGTACAGCGCAAAGGGCCTGATCTGGCCGCTGTTCTCCACCGCGCTCTTCTTCCTGGTGTTTGTGGGCGCACTGACCATCCTGTTCAACTGGGCTGAAAAAAAGCTCGATTATTTCCGCTGCTAAGGAGGCAGATAGATTATGGCGTTGCTCGAAGCTTCCGGTATCGGGAAAAATTTTGGCGAGACCCATGTGTTGAAGGATATCTCCCTGGATCTAGAGCAGGGTGAAGCGCTGGCGATCATCGGCTCGTCCGGTTCCGGCAAAACAACTCTGCTGCGCTGCCTGAACTTTCTGGAACGGCCTGACACGGGTGTTATCAAGGTGAACGGCGAGACCATGTGGGATGCCGCCGACCCTGCCACCCAGAAGGAAAGCGAGATCCGCAAAAAGCGGCTCCATTTCGGTCTGGTGTTCCAGAACTTCAACCTGTTCCCGCAGTACACGGCCTTACAGAACGTGATGCTGGCAGGGGAACTGCTGGCAAAGGAACGTCCGGAGTATCAGGCAAACAAAAAGGCCATCCACGCGGAGCTGGAACAGCAGGCGAGAGAACTGCTGGCGCAGATGGGCCTTTCGGAGCGGGCCGGCCACTACCCGCATCAGCTCTCCGGCGGCCAGCAGCAGCGTGTGGCCATTGCCCGCGCGCTGGCGCTTCACCCGGATATCCTCTGCTTTGATGAGCCCACCAGCGCCCTTGACCCGGAGCTGACCGGCGAGGTGCTGAAGGTCCTGCGTGATCTTGCTGACCGCAAGACCACGATGATCATTGTCACCCATGAGATGCACTTTGCCCGCGATGTGGCCGACCGCATCCTGTTCATGGATGGCGGCGTGGTCGTGGAGGAGGGCCCGGCCAAACAGCTCATCGACCACCCCCGGGAAGAGCGTACCAGACAGTTCCTCGCACATTATTCAGAATGACCCGAACCGCCCCGGAATGCAGAGACGCACGCCGGGGCGGTTTTATCTCTTGCACTCTGTGGGTGTTTTTTGGTATACTGATAAAAACAGGGGGGCGGAAAAATGACAGTAGCACGGAAACGAGCACTTGCAAACGCAGTTGCATCGGCCCGGATGGAGGGGCTGGAGATCTCAGAGCAGGAAAAGAGAGACTGCCTGCGCTATCTGGATGGAAAAATCGACACTGCAACCCTTGTAAGAGAAGCATTGAAACGTCAGAAAAAGCAGGAGCTGTCCCGGAGGTGACGAATGCCTTATACCATCGAAGCGGCTCAGGACGGCTGCTATCCGGGAACGACAGTCCTGGTCAATAAATTTGATCTGCATACGCAAAAAGAGCTGAATGCAGTAGAATCGGTTCTGGTTACGGCCAAAACGATACAATGGTCAGAGAACCCCCGATGTGCAGCATTTGATTTTGAGCACTATAAAGCAATCCATCGACATTTATTCGGTGAGTTGTATGATTGGGCGGGACAGGTACGGATGGTCAACCTGTCCAAAAAAGGAACGCAGTTCTGCCCGGTGGAGGAAATCCCACGGGTGAGTGCGGCAATTTTTAAGCGTCTTGCGCAGAATAATCTTCTTTGTGGGCTTGCAAGAAATGATTTTATCGCTGCATTGGTGGATCTTTATCAACGAACCAACGAGCTGCACCCATTTCGGGAGGGCAATGGGCGGACACAGCGCGTCTTTTTGTCACAGTTAGCAGAAAATGCGGGGTATGATTTGGATTTCACTGCGGTAGATCCGGACGAGTTGATGATCGCAACGATTTATGCGGCGCAGGGAATCGAAGCACCGCTGCAACAGGCGTTTGAGAAAATCGTCCAAAATGTGGAATGACCCGAACCGCCCCGGAATGTAGAGATGCACGCCGGGGCGGTTTTGCTGTACAGAGCAGGTTTGGGCTGCTCAGGACGAATATGGTGTGGCTGCGGCGATCATCTCGGAGGATGATACGCCGCTGAGCATTCCGGATGAGGAGACCCCGCCTTCGGGCAATGCCGGAACGGGGTTCTGGAGCATTCTGTTCCAGCTGCTGAGGCATCTGACCGGGAAGCACTGAAAAATTTGAAAAAACCTCTTGAAAATTCATCGCAACCTGATATAATACCCACATGAACAAAAACGTCCTGCCCATTGCGCGGCAGGGCGTTTTTGTCGGAAAAAATTCGTTTTATAAGGTCTGTGATGCTTTTCCAAGGAGGAACGTGCGTATGACGAAAGATATGACGCAGGGCAGCCCGCTCAAGCTGATCCTTGCCTTTGCGGTGCCGCTGATGCTGGGCAGCCTGTTCCAGCAGTTCTATAATCTGGCAGATACCATCATCGTGGGCCGCTTTGTGGGCGTGGAAGCCCTGGCGGCAGTCGGCAGTGTGGGTGGTCTGAACTATCTGGTGCTGGGCTTTGTCAATGGCATTGCCTGCGGCTTCTCCATCCCCATCTCGTGGACATTCGGTGCGAAAGACTATGTGGAGATGCGCCGCTACACCGCCAATGCCGTCTGGCTGAGTGTCTTTTTTGCCGCAGTGCTTACCGTGGTCACGGTGGCCATGACCCGTTTCATTCTGGTCTGGACCAATACCCCGGACAACATCATCGATCTGGCGGACATCTACATCCGCACCATCTTTATCGGCATCCCGTTTACGCTGCTGTACAACATGACCAGCGCCCTGATGCGCGCTCTGGGCGACAGCAAGCGGCCCCTGTACTTCCTGCTGGTGGCAAGCTTTCTGAACATCGGGCTGGACCTGCTCTGCATCATCACCTTTAAGATGGGCGTGTTCGGTGCAGCATTCGCCACCGTGTTCAGCCAGGCAGTAGCCGGTCTGGGCAGCCTGTGGTACATCCTCAAGCATTATAATGAGCTGCGCTGGAACAAAGAAGAAAGCCGCCTGAGCAGACAGCACTGTGTCAAGCTGTGCGGCATGGGCATCCCCATGGGTCTGCAGTGCAGCATCACGGCCATCGGTTCCGTTGTGCTGCAGGGTGCAGTCAATGGTTTGGGCAGTGACATCGTGGCAGCACAGACTGCAGGCGGCAAGGCGGCACAGTTCCTGTCCGTCCCGCTGGAGAGCATTGGCACGGCCATGACCACCTACGCCAGCCAGAACATGGGTGCCCACGACCTGAACCGTGTGAACAAGGGCGTGAACACCGCCCTGGGCATCGGCTGCATGTACAGTGTGGCATCCTTCCTGATCCTGCGCGTGCTGGATAAGGCTTTGATCGGCCTGTTCCTTGAGAGCAGCCAGACCGAGATCATGGCCAACGCCCAGAGCTTCATCTTCTGGAACAGCGTGTTCTATATCCCGCTGGCGGTCCTTATCATTTACCGCTACACCATTCAGGGTCTGGGTTATTCCAGCCTGGCCATGTTTGCCGGTGTGGCAGAGATGATCGCCCGTGCTATGGTGGGTTTCCTGTTCGTGCCGCTGTGGGGCTATTTTGCCGCCTGCATTGCAAACCCGGTGGCCTGGTTCTTTGCCTGCTTCTTCCTGATCCCGGCGTATATCGTTGTGTTCCGGAAGCTGAAACAGGAAAAAGCAAGACCGCACGCAAACTTGTAAAAATTGAGCCGCTCTTTTGCGAAACCGCAGAAGGGCGGCTCTTTTGTTGCCTAGTAGGGGAGACCTTGGCGAAGAGGGAAAGCCTCATGCAGCGCCAAAGCTGAGAGGCTGTATAGAGCAGGGCCTGCCCAATTCCTTTACAAATAACACCAAAACGATTATACTATAAATAATTATGTCACAAGGGGGTGAGGAGCATGGAGCTGGAACAGATCGAGGGAACGGTGGAGGACATTATCTACGAGAACCCGGATAACGGCTACACGGTGTTTGAAATTTCCGGCGGCGGCACGGTCACCGTGGTGTGCGGGATCGTGGGCGAGCTCCATGCGGGCGAGAGCGTGGTCTGCCGCGGTAAATATGAGAACCACGCCACCTATGGCCGCCAGTTCCACGCCCAGGAGTGCGAGACCGATATGCCGAAGGATCTGGAAGCGGTATACGCCTTCCTTGCCAGCGGCTCCCTGCCTTATATCGGGGCGCGCACGGCCAATAAGATCATCGACAAATTCGGCGCGGCGGCGCTGGAGGTGATCGCCAACGACCCCGCACAGCTCACCCTGATTCCCGGCATCTCGGCGGACAAAGCTGACCGCATCCAGCAGGAGTTCAAGCGGATGTTCGGAATGCGGGAACTGATCGCCTATCTGGCGCAGTTCGAGATCAGCCCCCGCCGCGCCATGGAGGTGTTCCGCGTCTTTGGCCCCAGTGCCATGCAGGCCATCTCCCAGAACCCTTATCTGCTCTGTGGGGAACCCCTGCAGCTGGATTTCCGCCATGCCGACAGCATTGCACAGTATTACCACATGGAAGGGGACTGCACCCAGCGGCTGGAAGCAGCGCTTCTCCGCACCCTGCGCCATAACGCGGGCAACGGTCACACCTGCCTGCCCCGTGCGCAGCTGCTGGACACGGCATCCCACTTCATCCAGCAGCCGCCCGAAAAGCTGGCCCGTGCGCTGGACCACTGCATTGAGACCGGGCAGCTTGGCGTAAAGATGCTGGAGGCGGTGCCGTATATTTATCTGCCTGACCTGCTGGAAGCAGAACAGGCCATTGCCGATCGGCTGGCCCTGCTGGCGAAGCGGGAAAAGCAGACGGTGCGGGACCTTGATAAAAACATCCAGGTACTGGAGCTGACCCAGGGCTTCGCCTATGCGCCCCTGCAGCGGGAAGCCATCCGCAAGGCCATGACCGAAAACTGCCTTGTGCTGACCGGCGGCCCCGGCACCGGTAAGACCACTACGGTCAACGCCATCCTGCAGTTGCTGGAACATCAGGCAGACCGGGTGGCGCTTTGTGCTCCCACGGGCCGTGCGGCCAAACGGCTGAGTGAACTGACCGGCCGCAAGGCCTCTACCATCCACCGCCTGCTGGAGGTGGACTACTCCGGCGGTGTGGTCAGCTTCATCCACAATGACAAGAACCTGCTCAAATGCGATGTGGTCATTCTGGATGAGATGAGTATGGTGGATGTGAAGCTGTTTCAGGCGCTCATTGCAGCCCTGCGGTACAGCTGCCGCATTATTATGGTGGGCGATGCCGACCAGCTGCCCAGCGTGGGGCCCGGCAACATTCTGGGCGAGGTCATCCGCTCCGGGCTGGTGCCCACCGTCTGCCTGAACGAGATCTTCCGGCAGGCCAGACGCAGCCTTATTGTGGAGAACGCCCACCACATCATCAGCAGTGAGCCGCTGCAGAAGGGCGGTAAGACAGACGATTTCTTCTTTCTGGAATCGGACGGCGATGCGGCACAGAAACTGGTGTGCGATCTTGTCACCACCCGTCTGCCCCGGAGCTATGGCTTTGACCCTGTCCGGGATATTCAGGTGCTCTGCCCCACCAAGCTGGGTCCCACCGGCACCCAGGCGCTGAATGTGGAGCTGCAGAACCTGCTCAACCCGGAGCAGAAGGGCAAACCCCAGCTCCAGGGCGCCTCCCGGGTGTTCCGGGTAGGCGATAAGGTGATGCAGGTGCGGAACAACTACGAGATCGTCTGGAACCGCATTGGCGGGGAGCAGGGCGTGGGAGCCTATAACGGTGATATCGGCATTGTGGAATCCATCAACATGCGCGACCGCTCCATGGTGGTGCGGATGGATGACCGCCGCCTGCTCTACCCGGCGGAAAACCTGAACGAGCTGGAGATCGCCTACGCCATCACGGTGCACAAGAGCCAGGGCAGCGAGTTCCCGGCGGTGGTGCTGCCGGTGGCGCAGGTGCCGCCAAGGCTCTGCTACCGCAACCTCTTCTACACCGGCGTGACCCGTGCCCGCAAATTGTGCATCGTGGCCGGGCGGCGGGATGTGGTGAACCGGATGATGTCAAATGTCCGGCAGAACCTGCGGTACAGCGGCCTGTGCGAATTGCTGAAAGAGAATCTGCCGCCGGAACAGATGGCGGCGGAATAACCTCTCAGGCGCTTTGCGCCAGCTCTCCTACTAGGAGAGGTTTGGTCTATACTTTTTTACTGGCTTATGCTACAATATAAATTGATTTGATTTCCCGCCCGAACGGGCATTTACGATAGAAAACAGGGGAGCAGAGAAAGGAACATTTCATTATGGCACAGAATGACATCGGCATCGATCTGGGCACAACGACCATTATCATTGCACAGGCAGGGCAGGGAGTCGTGCTCAACCAGCCCAGCGTGGTGGCAATGGATACCCGCAAGAACTCCGTGCTGGAGGTGGGCGACAAGGCCCTGGCCATGGTAGGCCGCACCCCCAACTATATTTCCGCCATTTTCCCGCTGAAGGACGGTGTTATCAGCGACCACACCATGACCCGGGAGCTGATCTGCCGGTTTGTGAATCAGGTGTACAGTTCCCACATGGTCAAGCCCCGGGTGGCTGTCTGCGTGCCCGCTGCCATCACCGGCATTGAGAGTGATGCCGTGGTGGAGGCCGTGATGGCCGCCGGTGCCCGTCAGGTCTACCTGATCGATGAGCCCATTGCCGCTGCACTGGGTTCCGGCATCGACATCACCCAGCCCGATGGCCGGATGATCATTGATATCGGCGGCGGCACCACCGATATCGCTGTCCTGTCTCTGGGCGGCAAGGTCAAGGCCACCAGTGTCCGCGTAGCGGGCAACCACTATGATGACGAGATCCTGAAACATGTCCGCAACAAGTTCAGCATTGCCATCGGCCAGCGTACCGCAGAGCAGCTGAAAAAGAACGTCGCCTGCTGCCCCCAGAAGGCCGATTTTGACGAGACGATGGAGGTGAAGGGCCGCAGCCTGCTGACCGGCCTGCCCATCAAGGTGAATGTTTCCACCAGCGACCTCTACGAGCCTGTGATGATGCTGAGTGAGCAGATCGGCACTGCCGCCCATCAGGTGCTGGAAAAGACCCCGCCCGAGCTGGCAGGCGATATCTTCCGCAATGGTGTGGTGCTGACCGGCGGCGGCGCACAGCTGCACGGCCTGCCCGAATACCTGAGCCAGGAGCTCAAGGTGGATGTGACCGTCTCGCCCGATCCCGTGAACTGCGTGGCGTTGGGCACCGCCATGAGCCTGGGCCTGAACGATAAGCTGGAGACCGGCTTCCTGGATGCGACCCCCCGCATGGGCCGCCGTTAACCGGGGCCCTGACCCGGCTCGTTAAGAATTTGGAAAAGTTGCAACAAAATTTTGTTCATACTTGTTGAATCGGGTCGGGAAATATTGTATAATATTGTCAAATCGCTTTTTGCGCGCCGGGGCCTGCTCCGGAGTGCGGAGTAAATTATTATTAGGAGGAAGACCATGAATCTGGGTTCTGATGTGGTTATCACCATTACCGGTATCGTGCTGGTGTTTGCCATCCTCGTCCTGCTGATGTTCATCATCACGCTGGAAGGCAAGATCTTCGACGGTATGGCCGCCAAGAAGAAGGCAGCCAAGGAGCCTGCAGCTCCCAAGGCTGCCGCAAAGCCCGCTGCCCCCGTGCAGCAGGCTGCTCCCGCCCCTGTGGTGGAGGAAGGCATTCCCGGCGATGTGGTTGCCGCAATTATGGCAGCCATCCATGCCATGGGCAATGGCAAGTACACCCTGAAGGCCGTGCGCCGTGCTGCAAATGGCTGGAGCAAGGCTGGTGTCAACGACACCACCGCACCTTTTTAACACAGGAGGAAAAACATGACACAGTTTATCGATACTCTGGTCGGTATTTTCCAGAGTTCCGGCTTTGCACGGTTCGGTGAGCCGGGCGGCTACCTCTACGCGATCATGATCTGCGTGGGCTGCTTCCTGCTGTACCTGGCCATCGTGAAGGAATTTGAGCCCCTGATCCTGCTGCCCATGGCATTCGGCATGATCCTTGCCAACCTGCCCGGCAGCGGCATCATCCACATGCAGTACTTCGTTGGTGATGGTCTCGAGCACCCGATGTGGGTCGAGATTCTGAACAACGGCGGTCTGGCCGATATGCTTTACATGGGTGTCAAGCTGGGCATTTACCCCCCGCTGATCTTCCTGGGCATCGGCACCATGACCGACTTTGCCCCCCTGATCTCCAACCCCAAGAGCCTGCTGCTGGGCGCTGCCGCTCAGTTCGGTATCTTTGGTACTTACATGGGCGCTCGTCTGCTGGCCGCTACCGGCATTGTGGACTTCACCCAGAAGCAGTCCGCTGCAATCGCCATCATCGGCGGTGCAGACGGCCCCACCGCCATCTTCGTTACTTCCCGTCTGGCACCTGAGCTGCTGGGCAGCATTGCCGTTGCGGCGTACAGCTACATGGCTCTGGTGCCCGTGATCCAGCCGCCCATTATGAAGGCGCTTACCACCAAGAAAGAGCGTACGGTCGTAATGAAGCAGCTGCGCACCGTGTCCAAGACCGAGAGGATCATCTTCCCCATCATGGTCACCATCATTGTTTCTCTGATCGTTCCCGATGCAGCCGTTCTGGTCGGTATGCTGATGCTGGGCAACCTGATGAAAGAGTCCGGCGTTGTGGATCGTATCCAGAAGACTGCCGGCAATGAGCTGATGAACATCATCACCATTTTCCTGGCTCTGTCTGTTGGCTGCACCACCTCTGCAAACACCTTCCTGAACAGCCGCACCCTGTTCATCATCGTGCTGGGTCTGATCGCCTTCTCCTTTGGTACCGCTGCAGGCGTTCTGTGCGGCAAGGTGATGTACGCCCTGACCGGCGGTCAGGTCAACCCCCTGATCGGCTCCGCTGGTGTTTCCGCTGTTCCCATGGCCGCCCGTGTTTCTCAGAAGGTCGGCCAGAGCGAGAACCCCTCCAACTTCCTGCTGATGCACGCCATGGGCCCCAATGTCGCTGGCGTTATCGGCTCCGCAGTTGCTGCCGGTATCCTGATCAACATCTTCGGCTAAGCTTTATCTGAACACTGCCGCCCCTCCTGTGCTGTACAGGAAGGGCGGTTTTTTATGTACAACCCTCTTGAATTGTGATATACTTATAAAGTAAGTGATTTTATAGAAGAACAGGTGAAACAATGGCAGCAAGTCTCCAACAGGAATTCTGCGCTCTGCGCGATACCTATATTGAAAAGCAGTTTGGCCGCCTGAACGATATGCAGCGGCAGGCGGTATTTACCACCGACGGCCCGCTGCTCATTCTGGCCGGTGCAGGCAGCGGCAAGACCACTGTTCTGGTCAACCGCATCGCAAACCTGATCCGGTTTGGCTCGGCCCACGGTTCCAGCTGGACCCCCCGTGAGGTGACCGAGGATGATGTCAAGGCCCTGAAAACGGCAATTATGACCGGCACCGATGCGCCCGCCTGGCTGGACGGGATGCTGCGGCAAAATGCTGTTCGCAGTTGGAACGTGATGGCCATCACCTTTACCAACAAGGCGGCAGGGGAGCTCAAGGAGCGCCTGCGCAATATGCTGGGCGGCGAAGAGGGAGACGAGGTGTTTGCCTCCACCTTCCACTCGGCCTGTGTGCGCATCCTGCGCCGCTGGGCAGAATCCATCGGCTATCCCCGCAGCTTTACCATCTATGATACCGATGACTCCCAGCGCGTGATGAAGGCGGTCTATAAGGAACTGAGCATCGACGATAAGTTCTTCCCGATTAAAAGCGCCATCAACCAGATGAGCCGCTGGAAGGACCAGCTGGTCAGCCCGGAGGAGGCGCTGCGCACCCCGGCCCGGGATACCAAGGGAGCCATTGCCGCCAAAGTCTACGCCGCCTACGAGAAAAAGCTCAGGGAGGCAGGAGCCTTCGACTTCGACGACCTGATCTACCAGACCGTGCAGCTGCTGGCGGAGCACGAGGATGTGCGGGAGTTCTACCAGAACAAGTACCGCTACCTGCTGGTGGACGAGTATCAGGATACCAGCGTGGCCCAGTTCCGGCTGGTCAGCCTGCTCACCGGCCCGGAAAAGAACATCTGCGTTGTCGGTGACGATGACCAGAGCATCTACCGTTTCCGCGGTGCCACCATTGAGAACATCCTGAACTTTGAGCGCATCTTCCCCGGCACCAAGACCATCCGTTTGGAGCAGAATTACCGCTCCACCTCCAATATCCTGAATGCTGCCAACTGCGTCATCCAGCACAACACCGAGCGCAAGGGCAAGACCCTGTGGACCCGGAACGATGAGGGCGACAAGGTGCAGGTCTACACTGCCGAGAATGAGCAGGACGAAGCCATGCACATTGCAGATGTCATCGGTGAGCACCTGAAAGAGGGCGGGCATCTGGCGGACCATGCGGTGCTCTACCGTATGAATGCCCAGTCGGCCCCCATTGAAAGCTACTTTACCCGCGCGGGCATTCCCCATAAGATCGTGGGCGGCCAGCGCTTCAACGACCGCAAAGAGGTCAAGGACATCCACTCCTATATGTCCATCGTGGCGAACGCCCGGGATGATGTGCGCCTGCGCCGCATCATCAACGAGCCTGCCCGGAAGATCGGCAACACCACCGTCGATGTGATCGCTGACCTTGCCGCCCAGCAGGGAATCAGTATGCTGGAAGTCATCTCCCACGCGGATGCATACGCCAAACTCAGCCGTGCCATTATGCCGCTGCTGAAATTCTGGCAGATCTACGAAAAACTGCAGGAATCGCTGGAAACCAGGACACTGGACGAATTTGCCCAGGATGTCATTGAGGTGACCGGCTACAAGGCCATGCTGGAAGCCGATGCGGCCAAGGGCCACGAGGATGCGGCAGACCGCCTGCAGAACCTGGGCCAGCTGGTCAACAACGTCAAAAACTACTGCGACCAGCACGGCGAGGAGGCCTCACTGGAAGGCTATCTGGAGGATATCGCCCTCATCAGCGACATTGACAGCTACAACGAGAGTGCCGATCAGGTGGTCCTGATGACCATCCACTCTGCAAAGGGCCTGGAATTTCCCTATGTGTTCCTCATTGGCATGGAGGAGGGGGTGTTCCCCAGCGAGATGAGCAAATACTCTGAGGCAGATCTGGAGGAAGAGCGCCGTCTGGCCTATGTCGGCATCACCCGCGCCAAGAAGGAGCTGTATATCTCCAACAGCGTCTCCCGGATGCTCTACGGCCGCACCCAGCGCAACGAGCCCAGCCGCTTTCTGCGCGAGATCGAGCCTGAGTATATAGAAGAGACCCGCAGCCCGGCGCTGGAGCGCCGTTCTTCCATAGGCTGGGGCTCCAGTTACAGTGATACCGTTCCCGGCGGGGCCTCGGGCTACTCCGGCGCGTCCGGCTGGGGCCGCAATTCCAGCAGCTTCGGCGGCCGCACCGGCGGCAGCTACCTCAACCGTGAATACAATGCCTCTGAGCGCGGCGGTTTCGGCTCCAGTTATGCAGGCCGTGGCAGCAGTGCTTCCGGGTTTGGCAGCGGAAGCAGCGCCCCGCGCACGTCTGGCTCCTCCGGTTTTGGTGTGGGCTATGGCCGCCCCGCGGCCCCCAAGGCAGCGTCCAAACCCGTGAGCTTTCCGGGGAGTCCGGCAGCTTCCCGCCCGGCATCCACCGGCCCAAAGCATTACGAGGTGGGCGACATTGTGGAGCACAAGGTCTTTGGCCGGGGCAGGGTGCTGGCGGTCAAGGCCGCTGCCGGAGACCAGATCGTGGAGATCAACTTTGAAAAGGTCGGCGTGAAGAAAACCATGGCAAATTTTGCGCCGCTGACGAAAATTACGGAGGAATGAGAAAACTATGATGACCGTTCGATTGATCGCACATACCCCGGAACCGGAAAAGGTGGTTGCGGCAGCGGCCAAGCTCTGCTACTCCGATGCCCATATCACCGACCTGCTGGACGGCCTGACTGAGGAGAAAACGGCCAAGTTCCTGACCATGCTCAGCGACCTGGGCCATGCCAGCCCCATTGAACATGCCAGCTTCACCTTTGGCATTGAGGGTGTGAGCCGCACGCTGCTGGCCCAGATCACCCGGCACCGCATTGCATCCTTCAGTGTTCAGAGCCAGCGGTATGTCCGGCTGGACGACTTCCACTATGTCATCCCGCCGGAGATCGAGGCCATCCCTGAGGCAAAGGCAGCCTTTCTTGAGAGCATGGATGAGGATGCGAAGCGCTACCTGGACCTTGCAAAAAAGCTGGAGGACGGCCACACTGCCCGCCTGATGGCAGAGGGGATGCCCGAAAAGCAGGCCCGCGCCAAGGCCTCCAAACAGGCCAACGAGGATGCCCGCTTCGTGCTGCCCAACGCCTGCGAGACGAAGATGGTCGTGACCATGAACGCCCGCAGTCTGCAGAATTTCTTCCATCTGCGCTGCTGCTCCCGCGCTCAGTGGGAGATCCGTCAGCTGGCTGAGGAGATGTTCCGGCTGGTCTACCCGGTGGCACCCCATATCTTTGCCAAGGCCGGCCCGGCCTGTGTCAGCGGCCCCTGCCCCGAGGGCAAGATGTGCTGCGGCAGAACTGCCGAAGTCCGCGCAAAGTATGAGGCCATCAAGCAGGAGGCTGGTGTATGAGCAAAGGCAAGCTGATTGTTCTGGAAGGGCTGGACGGCAGCGGCAAGGGCACGCAGGCTAAGCTGCTGGCAAAGCACCTGACGGTGACGGATCATCTGGTAAGAGAAATCACCTTCCCGGATTATGACAGTGATTCCAGTGCGCTGGTCAAGATGTATCTGGCCGGGCAGTTTGGCGACAAGCCTGACGATGTCAACGCCTACGCGGCATCCAGCTTTTATGCGGTGGACCGCTATGCGGGGTATAAGTCGGACTGGGGCAAGTTCTACGAGGAAGGCGGCATCCTGATCGCTGACCGCTACACCACTTCCAACGCCGTGCATCAGTGCTCGAAGCTCCCGCCGGAGCAGTGGGACACATTCCTGCAGTGGCTCTTTGACTATGAATACCATCTGCTGGGCCTGCCTGCACCGGATAAGGTGATCTATCTGCAGGTTGACCCGGCGGTGAGCCAGCGGCTGATGACTGCCCGCTACCATGGCGACGAGACCAGGAAGGATGTCCATGAAAAGGACACCGAATATCTGGCCCGCAGCCGCCGGGCGGCAGAATACTGCGCCGCACACCTCAGCTGGGATACCGTCCACTGCACGGCAGGGGAGAAAATGCGGAGCATTGAGGATATTCAGGAAGAGGTCAGAACTCTTGCTCTTGCTGTTATTTGAAACAAAAGGAGGCATCCTATATCATGTACCGTTTGATGCAGCCGTCCGATTGGGCGGAGGTGCTGGCCCTGTGGCAGGCCCAGCGCGGCGACACGGAGGAGTTTGTTCGTAGCGCTGTGGAACGCTTTGCCGGGGTGCAGAATGTCTACGTCGCGGAGGAAAACGACCACATTGAGGCTGTGGCACTGGCTGTGCCAGTGACCCTGCAGGGCCGCCCGGGCAGCTATCTGTTCGGTCTGTGCGGGCAGGGCAGCCTGCTCCTTGCGGGCCTGGTGGATACCCTGTGTGCCCAGCAGAAACTGCGGGGCGCAGGCTTTGTGGTGGCAGTGCCCGCCAGCCCGGAACAATCAACGCTGCTGCAGGATAAAGGCTTCCAGAAAGCCTTTGCCCTGCGCTGCCTGCCCCGGGAGGTGGAGCGCAATCTGTGGAGCCAGGCGGAATTTGATTCCGTGACGGCGAAAAAACTCTGCGAGCTGCGGGCAAAATACTGGCCCGATACCGTTCAGCTGCCGCCGGAGCAGATGGGGGAAGTTCTGCGGGACCTGTATTCCCGTGGTGCGACCATCGTGTCCAGTGAGCAGGGCTACGGCATCTATTTCCGCAGGGAAGATACCCTTTACTTTGTGGAGATGATGGCGGAAAATGACCGTGCTGCCGAGGTGCTGATGGAAGCCGCCCGGGAGAAAGAGGTCATTGTGGAAAAGGCCGTCATCACGGTGGGGGCTGCCCAGAATCTGTTCCTGGGCGAGGGAACCCGGCAGGAGTATGGCCTCATCCGCTTTGAAGGAGAACCTTTTGATGTTTCGGAGAGCTACATGCGCCTGATGATGGACTGAAAGGAACGTGGATATGGCAGAGAAACACCAGAAAAAGAAAAAAGGCAGTGCGCTGAAGATCCTGTTGGCCGTGCTGTTGCTGCTGGTACTGACAGTCGGTGCAGCAGGCGTGTTTGCGTATAACGAGATCAACGGCAATGGAGGAAAGCCCGGTGCAGAGGTGACCGTCAGCATCCCCCAGGGCAGCGGCGTTGCTGCCATCGCAAAGGAGCTGAAGGAGGCTGGAGTGATCCGTTCGGCCTATCTGTTCCGCTGGTATGTGGGGCACAAGGGTGCCGCCGGAAAACTGCAGTACGGTGATTTTACGCTGCAAACCGGCGGATATTCCTACGATGGCCTGATCACAGAGTTGTCTGCGTATGCCAAGGCGGATTCGGTGCGTCTGACCTTCCCGGAGGGAACCACTGCCATTGCCATTGCCCGGAAAATGGAGGAAGCCGGTCTGTGTACTGCCGAGGATTTTCTGGAAGAAGCCAACACCGGGGATTTCAGCGAGTACACCTTCTGGCAGTATGTCCCGGACGATGCCGATGCCCCCAATCGCTTTATGAAGTGTGAGGGCTACCTCTTTCCGGACACCTATGAGTTTTTGACGGACGATACCGTGCATCATTACGTTGCAACGTTCTATGCACACTTCGATAAACAGTTTACGGACGAGATGTACAGGGAACTGGAAAAGCAGGAGCTGACCCTGCCCGAGGTCATCACACTGGCCTCTTTTGTGCAGGAGGAAGCGGGCAACGATCAGGATTCCAATGTGGCGCAGGTGTTCCGCAACCGTCTGGCCGAGGGTTCGCCTTACCCCAAGCTCCAGAGCAACACCTCCAGCTATGTCCAGAGCGACGAGGACAACAACTACCTCTGGAACTGGGTGGCTCCGTATTATGGCGGCTGGGAGAAGATCCCCGAGAACATCCGGAATGCCTACGATACCTACACCTGCACCGGCCTGCCCGCCGGGCCCATCTCGAACCCGGGCCTTGCCGCGATCCAGGCTGCTCTGGCACCTCAGTGTGATGAGGAAGTCAGGGATTGCTATTTCTTTGTTACGGACCTTTCCGGTCACTACTATTACGCCAAGACCTATGCTGAACATCAGGCCAACTGCCGGAAAGCGGCTGAAGTCAATCAGAGTTTGAAGAAGTAAGTCCCTCTCAGTCGGCTTCGCTGACAGCTCTCCCAAGGGGCGAGCCAACTGCGGCTCCCGGGTCAGGTTTGCAGAAACCGATCCGGTGAGGCGGTATCGCGTCAGCGATGACAGAGAGGGTGTTAAAAAGAGAGGACGATTTTATGTTACAGATCCCGGAACTGCTGGCCCCGGCAGGCGACTTGGAGCGCCTGCGTTATGCCATCAACTATGGAGCAGACGCTGTTTATTGCAGCCTGCCGGAGTTCGGTATGCGGTCGGCTCCTGCCAATTTTACGCCGGAGCAGCTGGCTGAGGGTGTGATCTATGCCCATGCCCGCGGCCGCAAGGTCTATCTGACCATGAACACGCTGCCCACCAATGAGGAAGCTGACCGCCTGCCTGAAGCCATCAAGGCTGCTGCTGCCGCCGGTGTGGATGCCTTTATCGTGGCCGATCTGGGCGTGCTGGAAGCCTGTAAGCAGTTCGCCCCGGAAATCGATGTCCACATGTCCACCCAGACCGGCATTACCAACTGGGCCGCTGCGCGTGCCGCTTACAACATGGGTGCAAAGCGTGTGGTGCTTGCTCGTGAGATGAGCCTGCAGGATATCGCCACCCTGCGCGATAAGACCCCGCCGGAGCTGGAGATCGAGGCGTTTGTCCACGGAGCCATGTGCATGAGCATTTCGGGCCGGTGCCTGCTCTCCAATTACATGGCAGACCGGGATGCAAACCGGGGCCAGTGCGCCCAGCCCTGCCGCTGGAAGTATTACCTCAGCGAGGAGACTCGCCCGGGCCAGCTGTATGAGATCGGCGAAAATGAGAACGGCAGCTATATCCTCAATGCAAACGATCTGTGCACCGCTCCCTTCATCGACCTCATCTGCAAGGCAGGTGTGGACAGCCTGAAGATCGAGGGCCGCGCCAAGACGTTCTACTATGTCGCCAGCGTCACCGCCGCCTACCGCAAGGCTCTGGATCAGTATCTGGCCGACCCGCTCAACGATAACTTTGAGCTGAGCGATGACGTTCTGGCCGAGCTGACCCGTACCAGCCACCGGCACTACTCCCCGGGCTTCTACTTTGGCCGCGAGCAGGCCCGTCAGGCAACCGACAGCGCTACTTATATCCGTGAGTGGGAGTTTGTGGGCACTGTGGAAAGCTGGGAGAATGGTGTTGCCTCCTGCCAGCAGCGCGGCAAATGGAGCCTTGGGGATACGTTGGAGGTGCTCTGCCCGGATGGGCGCAGCATCCCGCTGCACCCGGAGTGGATCAAAAACGAGGCAGGGGAGAGCGTGGAATCCACCCCCCACGCCATGGAAAAGTACACCATCCCCACCCCGGAGCTGCCCCCCATGAGTCTGCTTCGCCGGAAGGTAGAAACTCTTGACAAATGATTCCAGAAGCAGTAAAATAATAAAGTCAAAATGAACGATGTCCTCTGACCCTTGCGATCAGAGGACAGTTGAGGGCTCGTAGCTCAGTTGGGATGAGCGTTCGGTTCGCATCCGAAAGGTCGAGGGTTCGACTCCCTTCGAGTCCATACAGCAGAAAACCGCTCTGTCGTAGCTATACGGCAGGGCGGTTTTCTTGTTCGCAGTTCCATGAGACGGTGAAGATTGTTCTGGCAGATCTGGAGCCGGTTCAAAGGTGGAAAATTACTGCTCTTCAAACCTTGAAAGTGCTAGAAATCAAGGTTTCATGCGGGTTAATGCCGTGATACACTCGCAATGGCTCGACACCTGCAAATTGATGTCATAATCGTACATTTTTCGGGTTCGTTCTTGGGAACAATGCGATGCAGGCGTGAGGGAAAGGGCAGGGGAGAGCAGAGAGGGCAGTCGTTCTGGGGAACAGAGCAATATTACACAGGGTCGTGGTTGATTACATAAACAGTGCTGCGAGAAGCGCCTTCCTTATTCAACCAGCGGTCATCTACCATCTTGACTAAAAGGTTTCGTGCGCGACGCTGCCCGATGTTTAACAAAGTAGCAGCTTGGGTAGTTGTAATGGATGGATTTTCGAGGACATAATTGTAAATTTGCCGCTCTTGTTCATTTGTCGGCACTTTGTCGGCACTCACATTATGCTGAGAAATGTCCTGAGCAGCACTGGCAGCATTCAGTTGGTTACGATAGATATTGATACGTAAATCAACTTCACCGCCGAATTGAACCGCATCCCGTCAAGAAGACAATATGAAACAATACGTCTGTCGTATAGATCAAGGATGCTTGTGCTGCGGAATGACACCTCTGCCCAGAAAGACCGCATTGCGGAGCGGCTGCTGGTGCTTCAATAGGAACTGCTGAATCGTGACAACAACCGGGAAGCCTATGACGATATTACGGAGGAGATTTTCCTCCTGCGAGAGTTGCAGCAGCAGACGGATTCCGATGAAACTACCAAGGCCATCCAGATGGAGCGCATCAAGGAGTTGCAGGATTTTATCGGACAGCAGAGCAATGAGCTGACCGAGTTTGACGAAAAACTGGCCAAACGCTGGCTCCGACAAATCACGGTTTGGGATGACCACTACACCGTGGAGCGGAAGTCTGGACTGAGTATTGATTTACCTGCGTGAAAATGATGGGCGATAAGACGGCGAGAAACAGAAGCCCTCCGAGTATATCCGTCGGAATGTAAAAGTTTACAGATGGCAGCTTGATAAAACGGCAGTCCTATGGTAGGATAAAAATGCAGAAGATGTAATGTGCCATCTGCGGAACAGGAGATAAGAACACATGAACAATATGGACGAACAAAAACGGGAATAGCGGCATCGGGAAGACCTTCAGCGGCTGCGTGGTTTCCGTCCAATTGATGATACCTTTATGCGTGGATTGTTCAAAGAGAACATTCCCTTGGCTGAGTTCGTACTGCGAATCATCACGGGAAAGCCTGATTTGGTGTTGATGAAATGTGAAACACAAGCAGATATGAAGCGTGTTACAGGTGCGCGGTCAATTTGTTTGGATGCTTATGCAACAGACAGTACAGGTAAGAAATACGATATTGAGGTGCAGCGTTCCGATATTGGAACAGACCCACACCGTGCAAGATACCATTCCAGCATGATGGATGTGGAAAATCTGGATGAAAAGCAGGAATACCGAGAATTGCCGGATACCTATGTCATATTCATCACGGAAAATGGCTATTATAAGGCTGGTAAGCCGGTATATGTTACCCAGAACATGAACCTGACGCTGGGCAAGCCATTCGACGATGGTTCACATATTTTGTATGTGAACGGTGAGTACCGGGATGATTCTGACATTGGCAGACTGATGCATGACTTCAACTGTACCTGTGCCGATGATACACCGAAAAGGACAGTACTTTTCCCTGCAAATCAAATAGATGTTCCCGATAGCCCTTGAAATCATGTACATAGAGACTTGAGAGTTTCATAAGAAATCCTCCTTGTAATGGTAACTCAATATTACCATGGGTAGGTGAAAAATTCAACCAAAAGAAGTAGAAGAACAACCATAAGGACTTTTGGCAGGTTGGCGTAGTATAGCATAGAAAAATAGGGGAGGCAACAAGATTTTGGAGAAAAAAGCACAATAGTACGTTTATATTACTCTACACCCAGTGCCTTGAACACCGCATCCTCTGCGCTACTATAGAAGATCAAAATAAAACTTCCTACCAATTCGGGAGGTACGGATCCAAGATCAGCGGCACTTGTAATCGGCAGCAGAACTTTCTTTGCTCCACTATCAAGACAGACCTGTAAGCTGTTTGCAAGCTCATCTACTTTTAGAATTGTACCGCTGATACTAATTTCACCTAGAACAGCAAGCGTACTGACTGTTGGCCGACCAAGCGCAATGCTGCACAGTGCAATCAGAGTGGGCAGTGCCAGCTTTCCTGTCATAGGACTATACGGCGGAAGATAAATGTACCGAATACCGGAACTGTCCAGTAGTTCTTTTACCGCCTTTGCATGGTACGACTTCATATTATCCATTGCGAGGACAGAATCATCGTTCAGATGAGGCGGCAAAATATCCTCCAAATATTGTCTGAAATGGTCTACTGTCGTTCCACCTGAGAAAGTCGTATAGTGTAGTGTTCCATTCAACTGGATGGATGACAGAATGGTCGTATTTTTCGGCTTGGAAAGTAGTGCAGAATTAACCGCTCTGCTTCCGCTAAGCGAATAGGCAAACCGCCTTGTCATATCGGTATTGAAGCCGCTTTCGTCCAGAAACACAAGGTCACTTGCCTTGAATCCAGACATAAGGCCGTTCCAGTCTTTTTTCTTCTGTGCCACATCGGGGACGCTCCTGTTCACTGGAGTGAAGAGACTTCATCTTGCGGTGATATCCTGCCCGCTGAAGAAAACGCCAGACAGTATCAATGCTGACAGGAAAATCCAGTGTTTCTATAATTTCCAGCAAGTGATATCCGGCTGTGTCTTCAAAAGAGAAAGAATCCTCTGGTAATCCGCATCGATCAATTTGGGTTTCTTTCCACGGAGATTCGTCTGAGTTTCATAGCTTCCTGTTTCATGTCGACGCTTCAGCAAACGGCAGATCGAACAGGTGTTTACAGAAAAACATTTTGCCAGTTCTTTTACGCTGACACCCTTGTCGTATGCTTCTAAGATCATTTTTCGAGCTTCATTGTGCAGCATGGCTCTCAACTTCCTTGCTTCTGTTATACCACTTTTTTTCAAAAGGTAAAGAGCTGTGCTATATTATTGAAAACTGCTATAAAAATCGAACTGTTTCCGCTTTCGCTTCGTCAGTCCGGTTAGCGCACACCCTACACAGGGTGCTTTTTATTCATGTCTATTAATTCTGGGGCGGTCACACTTCATTGCGGGGAAGCCTAGCATTTTTTTATAGCGCTATTTTACAACGGTCTCGCGATTTTTGCACTATTTTAGAACAGAAACTAATTTTGAGGCAAAAAATGAAGATTGCATTTCCTGGAAGGAAAAAATTGAGGATTGAGAGGAAAACAAAAATTTTGTATATTAAAGAAGTAAAGAGTAAGAAGACCTGTTCTTGGCAGGCAGAAGGAGAATGGGATGAAGATCGAAAAATGGGTGCAGGATTCAGCAGGTCGATTGGATGCTGTGGTTCTGCTGGACGCAGGGGAAAAACCCAGTACAGTGCAGGTGCTGGAGTTTGTGGATCGTCAGGCAGGAGCAGAAAAAATCTGGCTGTTGGGACGCGCAACACTCCAAAGAAAAGAAAACAGAGTTCTGGTCCGGACCTGTGTGCTACCTGCTATGGAGCTGCCGCAGCTGGAAGGTCGCACAGCCGAGTACCGTCTGAAACCGCCAACAGATGCGCAAGTAGAACAACAACTACAAGCCTTGGCCCGAACGAGGGTGGAGACATCGGAGGATGAAAAAACGGCCCGTGCAGGAGATCTTGCAACGCTAGACTTTGATGCGGTGCTGGAGGATGGAACACGATTTTCCGGTAGCATGGGCCGGGATGGTAGATACCATCTTGCTGTAGGTGAGGAGTTGCCGGAAGGAGTCTGGCAGGCCGTTGTAGGCAAAAAAGCAGGAGACGGATTCCAATGCAGAGTGCAGTTGCCCTATACCTACGAGGATAAACGTGCGGCCGGAAAGAATGCGGTATACATCGGCTGGGTGAAAAAAATTGTGCACCAGAGAATGCCCGAGCTGAATGATACCTTTGCTCAAAGCTTTGGACAAGAAAATATGTCAGCTCTTCGTGCAATAATTCGAGATAGCTTTCTGGAGCAAGAGGCGAGGGAGGCCAGGCGGATCATTTCTCAGCGGATGCTCCATGCCTTGAGTGATGAGACTATTGTGGAGCTGCCGCAGCTTGCTGTAGAGCTGGAAGCTGAATATCAGTGGAGGCAGCTGGAAAATCGACTGGAAAAGAGTGGTATTTCACTGGATAGTCATCTGCATCGCTTGCATAAAACGAGAGAGGAACTGGATGCAAGCATCCGAGTACACGCAGCGGAAGATATGAAACTTCGGGCAGTGTTTTTGGCCGTTTCCCGTCAAGAAGGACTGACTGCGTCTGATGCGGAGACGGAAGCCGCGGTCCGTGCTACAACCCAGGGTCGTGCCGGAGCGCAGATCGATCGGATGCAGCTGCGCCAACGTCTGTGTGTGGAGAAAGGAATGCGATACGTCACAGAACGCATGGCCCTGAAACCAGCGAAGATGTCTATGAGATGAATGAATACGAAGAAATGAAAAGAGGATGAAACCGCATGAAAAAGCGAAGCGTTCTCTACACATGGGTCATTGAATTCTCAATTCTTCTGATCCTGATGGCAGCCATGTGTGTTACGCTGACTCTTTCCGCCAGAAGAAAATTGCTGGACGAATACACAGAAATTACGATTCAGCAGCAGGAAAAAATTGAAACTGCGCTGAATAACAGTATGTCTCAGATCAAAACAGATGCCATCAATCTGGCGTGCAACAATGTAATCCGTAGTTTTTCGTTGCTCTCCACGCCGATGCCGTCGGATAATTACACATTCTACACCATTCAAAGTCTGTTGGCAGCTCCGGGAAGTTCCCGCAGTGCGGTGAGTGAGACTTATATTTATTTCAGAAACCTGAAAAAGGCGCTGACCTCCGAGACAGTCTATGAGAAGGAAACACTGGCAGCAGTTTTGTTTGGTTCCGGCAGCGAGGCGGGAAAACGGTTTGATTCCCTGCGCACGACATCGTCTCTATTCCGTGTAGTCAGCGATTCCTCTAACGGTGTGACGCAGGTCATGGCAGTGACCAGTATTCCAACACAGGGACGATCCCCAACCGCACTTATCATTCAAGTATTAGATATGCAGGTGTTGGGCGAAATCGTTGCTGGGCAGGCGACGATGGAGGGGACAACGACCTTGCTGATGGACGGTGGTGGTCAGCTTCTGTGCGAAAGTGGGAATCCAGCGCTTGCAGGGCAACTGGTGCAGATGGCAGCAGAAAAAAGGCTGGAGAGCCATGTAGAGCTGGGGAATAAAAGCTATTACCTGCTGCAGAAGCAGCTGGAAGAAGAAAATTGGACCCTCATCACGTTGGTGCCGGTCTCTGCAATTACCCGGAAGAGCAACTGGGTCTGGCAGCAGTCGATGGTGTTTCTGATGGTGTTCCTAGCAGTGGGCGTAGCTGCAGTGGCTTCTATGGTGCAGTTGAATTATCAGCCCTTACGGGAACTGACCCGTGGCCTGCCGATAAAATCAGACTGTGCAGAAAACCAGAATGAATATCAACAAATTGACGGTGCATTCCAGGTATATCGCAAAGATCTGGAGCGGATGCAGATATTCCAAGAAAATCAGCGTGTTTCCCTTCAAAAAGAGCTGATGCAGAACCTGCTGGAGCACGACATCGATGTATCGGCACTTTCTGGAGACATTGCTTCCTGGATTGGAATCGATAGCTGGGGTGAATGGTTCGTTTTGCTGCTACTCAAGGATGAGGGCTTGGATTTTTCTGAGCCGCTGACCGAAAAGGTGACATTGCTACCAGTGCAGCCGCACGGCGTGCCGACCCTTTGTATGTTTGCAAAGGAGGAAATTGACTTACGCCAATGCCTTGGTTTGATGGAAGCTTACCTCAAGGAAAACGGTGTGGACTACTACGCGGGAAATGTCGCACGAGGGTTTTTGTTGTTATATCACTGGGGACTGTCACACCCGCCGTTCTGGCGGGTGTTTTTGTTTTGCCTGCGCTGTTTATTCCGTTTCCGAGGTGTCGTCTGCTATGCGCTCGGGGTCGAGCAAGTCCTCAATCTGGCAGCCCAGTGCCTTTGCCACCTTCCAAAGCTGGTACACGTCCGGGCTTTTACGCTGCCCGCTGCACCAGCTTTCCATTGTGCGGTAGCTCATGCCAGCCCGGCGGCAAAGCTCCCGGCGGCTTATCCCTGCGGCCTTGCAGCGCTGGTCTATGGGGTTATTGGTGTGTGTTTCTCTCATGCGGCAGTCCTCCTTTTACACAAGTATACTGCAAGCGCAGTAAAAATGGAAGTATAAAGTTTACCATATAAACGCCGTATTCTTTGGACTGTTTACCAGTGGAGTTTCCTACGGTTGTATGGTAAGACACAGACACCGAAAGACATTACCTGATGGGAGGTGCGGTGTATGACAATCTCAAAGCGAATGGCTGCGGCTCTGATGGCGGGCGGCCAGTACCGCACGAAAAAGTATCTGTACTCCCTGGGCGTGAATATGTACGGCCAGGAGATTGTGCAGCGGGTGGAACTTGACAGCGAGGGCCACCGGGCCGGGCTGCTCCGCTCCGTTGCTCTCTGGAATGCAAGCTATTATGAATGGAGGCTGGGTTTATGAAAATGTTCAATGAGGCCGGGCAGGCCGTCTACTTCAACCGGGTTATGAAGAACGGGCGGGAGCAATTTGTGGTGAAAGCTCTGGATGGTCAGCATATTATGGGGCGTGACCGCCAGAAGCATAGTTCTCGGACGTTCACCGAGCTGCACCAGGCGGAGGCGTTTCTCCGGCGGGCGGGGTATCGGTGCAAGGGCTGAAATATTCGGGTAGTCCCTGGGGGTTAGACCTCCGGGGACTTTTCTTTTGTCCTCTACTTTTTTCCAATGGAAAAAACTTTATTTGTGCGGCGTTTTGGTGTTTAGACCTGGAACTTTACCGACTGCATATAAAAATGCACTGGTGGGCTTCCCTGTGGCCTGCGGAGTTACGCAAAGAAAAAGGACGCCGAGCGTCCCCGAGGTGGGAGTTTCGGTGTCCTTTTTGCGGTTACGGTGCGAAAAGCGCCGCTTTGGTTTTGGCTCCAACCTTGCCGTCAACGGTCAGGCTGCGGCTCAACTGGAACTGTTTCACGGCTGCGGTGGTCTTGGCTCCAAACAGACCGTCAGGATCCCCGGCGTCAAATCCGAGGGCGGAGAGCCTGGCCTGCAAGGTAGCGTTGTGGATGGCTGCCGGGTAGCTGTTCCGTCCGGCGGCGAGGGTTGCGCTGCCGAGCAGTGAGCCGTCCCAGGCGGAAGCTCTGGTCGTCCTGCTGGCGGCGTTCGGAATGTCCGAGTACTGCGGCATATCCCTGTAAAGGTTGTGATTGTCGGATTCCCGGATTTCCCAGTGCAGGTGGCTGCCGGTGCTGTGGCCGGTGCTGCCCTCAATGCCGATCAGGTCGCCGGGCTTGACGGTCTGGCCTGCGGTGACGGCAATGCTGGAAAGGTGGCCGAAGTACATATAGAAACGGGTCTTGCCGATGCGCACGACCACCCGGCGGCCCCAGCCCTGCTTTGCGTTCTTGGGGTTCTCCCAGCCTGCCCGGACGACGGTGCCGTATACCGGGGAATAGAGGCGTTTGTCGGCAATGCCTACCAGGTCGAAGCCTTGGTGCAGGGTGCCGTTGCTGCGCAGGTTGTTCCAGGATTGAGAAATGCGGAAGGTTCCTTTATACGGCGCAATCATGGGTCAGGCCTCGTCAATTTTGGACAGCGCTTCCTGGGCGGCGTTGTCCAGGTCGGTAAGTACTGCCTCAATGAACACCTCGGTCTTTTCGTCCACCTTGTAGCCCCAGCGGGTCAGGAGCTCAATGACCCATTCTTTCTTCTTCGCCTTGGGGATTGCGCCGGTCTTGCCCAGCTTCTCGGCGGCTTTGGCTGCCACCTTGACAATCCAGAAGAAGCTCTGATTTTTCAGCCAGGGCAGGACAACGGTGGAAAACAGGGCCAGGCAGCCCAGGCTTGCGGCTTTTACCAACAGGGAAACGATTTCGTTCATGTACTCCATTTTTTATCTCCTATAAATCATTGTGATGTGCTTCCTGGTTTAAGTGCTTATTGAGCTTTTCCAGGGCGTCTTTACAGGGGCCGTTGCAGCCCTGTTCGATTAGGCCCTGCAGGGCGCCCCGCAGGCCATAGCAAATCAGGGACTGTTCGTCCATTATCTCTTTGATGATCTCGCTCTGCTTCCTGTCCCGCTCGGACGCCTTGTAAAGCGATACTACTACGCCGCCGAGGACGCCGAGCGCCGTTACAAGGGCGGCGGCCTTGATGATGGCGTCTGCATCAATCCACATTGGCTTTGTCCACCTCCTTTCCGCCAGGGTATACGGCGGCGGAATAGGCAGCCTCTACCTCTTGAAACTGTTCCTCTGCGGCCACGGCTCCAAGTTGGGCGAGGGTGTTGTTCTGCTGCCTCACGATACGAAGAAGTTTTTCAACGGTGTCAATGAGAAACTCGGTCAGTTGAATTTCCATTTTCCCTCCCGGCAGCTTTATGCGGTGTAGGATTCGCCGGTAATCTCTTCGTATTCGGCGTGGGTGATCCAACCTTTCTTTACGGCCTTTTTCACGGTAGTGCTGCGCCAGATGCCCAGGCCGTAGTAGCTCTTGACGTCAGGGAATTTCTTGCTGTGTTCGTTCATGGTCACATATCCTCCAGGTCGGTATCGGTGACGAGAGCCAGATAGTCCAGCTTCGCCTTGGTGGTGGCTCTAAAAAGTTCCTCGGGCGAAAGTTCCCGCAGGACGAACCACCAGCGGTTGTCCGGGTGCGTGATCTGTACCAGTTCGGCGTGGTTCCATTCCAGGGCGTTCTCGCCGTCGGTGGCGGTGACCCTTGAGAGCTTGCCGTCGAACGTCTCAGGGGTCAGCTCAGTGTCCGAGATGAAATTGTTGCCGCTGAGGGTCAGGCCGCCGATGGCAGTGCCATCATCCAGCGTAACCGTCCATGGCTGCTTCCGTGCGTTTTCTTCCATGTTGGTGCCTTTCCGAACAGGTCATAGAATAGCCTGCTCAATCCTTGAATTTGTTGGCGGGACATATACTTGTAGGCGCTGGCAATCCAGGACTTGAAGGATTCTTCAATCTTGGAATAGACCATGCGCCCGGCATCCAAGAGGCGCTTGTAGGCTTTCAGCTTGCGGCGCTCCCTGGTGACTGCTTTAGGGTTGATCTTGCGAATGAGCCGCCCACTGGCGGTCAGGGAGTATTGGATTTGCAGGTGGCGGTAGGTGTCCGAGAGCTTGCAAATCCGGGTCTTGCGCTCGTTGATGATAAGGCCGTACTCTGCGGCGATTTTCTTTATTCCCTCGAAAGCCTGCAGCAGCTTTTCCTTGCTGCGGTGGATGATATAGGAATCATCCGTATAGCGTCCGAAGTGCCGGAAGCCGCAGACGATTTTGCAGAAGTTGTCCACCCTGTATGGATAGACAATCCCTATGTCCTGCGACTGCTGGTTTCCAATGTCTACGCCTTTGCGGAGCCACTTTTCACCTGTAAGCTGCGCTGCTGGCACACCTGCATTGAGAAGCGGGTCTACTTTTTGGCGGTACATCTCGGTAACTTCCTTGTCGCTGAATCTGGAAACGTCCATTTCAAAGCTCTGAAGGGTGTTTGCCATGATCTCTTTTGTGAGCTGGCGCTCCTGAGGGTCTATGGGTTCCCGGTCAAGGAAGCCGTTGATGGTGTCCAGGCACTTTTCGTGGGGAATGTTTGCATAATAGCCGCTATAATCCCAAAGGAGAATATAGCCCTCATTCGAGCCTGTTTCGTTGAAGTATTGGTGAAGGTGCGTTTCAAAACGCTTCCTGTGGAAGGCCACGCCTTTTCCTTTCTGGCTGGCGCTGTTGTCGTATTGGAGATATTTGTGCAAGTGCGGCGTCAAGACCTTATCACAAACAATATGGTTCACGGTTTTGTCCTGCATGGTTGCACTGGAAATATACCGGGTTTTGCCCCGCTCTTTTATGACAAACTTGCTGCCAACCGATGGGCGGTATTTTCCTTCCATCAACGCCTTTTGGAGTTTGGCCGTTTCCAGAAGCTGGTTCATCTCAAAAAGCTGTGTGCTGTATTTCCAACGGCTTCCCTTGATGGACTTGGTTCCGGCCTCAAACAAGGCGTTTGCGTCATAGTAATTATTCATGTAAAAAAACCACGCGATAGGCTCATCGGTCATAACCGGGGCCGTCATGATTCGTATTTGCTGCGGAGTGCCCGCAGGAGGACAGCCTTTCCTTTCGCATTGCCGCAGGCGGGCTGCACCCATTGTGTGCGGTTACGAAATCCGGGCGGACGCCGTTAACATTCGAGGCGTTGTTGTAGTTGCAATTGCCATTGTTGTTGACGTTGGCGAAGTTCGTCGCCGAGACCACATACAAAGGCTGCCCTATTTCTTATTCGGTTTTCTGCGCTTCCTCTGGCGGTGGAGCTTCCTGTGGAGGTTTCTGCGCGGGTTCCACCGCCAAATCGGAAAAGCGCTTTTCATCGGAGCGTCGAAGTTTCTTTATCAGATTGGCTTCATGGTCGAGGTCAAGAACAATGCGGGTAAACTTGTTGTAATCGGATGGGAGGGTGGTTGCGGTGTATTGCAATTCATCTTGAAGCCGATAGCAGCAGGCGATTGCTTTGTCAAGATGCAGGCGGCGTTCCACATACTCGTCGTAAATTTTGGGGAGGATGGCATTTGCTTCCCGCAGGTGCGAGGGAATGTCGCAGGCCAGTTGGAACATACGGTCACGCTCTTTGACGATAAACCAGCCCTCGAAGTTTTCTTCCAGCTTGCGTATCGTTTCGGCGACTGCTTCTCTTTCCTCTGGGTTTTGGATGTAGCCGGTCATTGCCTTTATATGATCTTCATATTTCTTTTGGCTGTAACCAAACGTCACCATGATTTCCGTGGTGATCTGCCCGCGGATGTCGGACGCGAGCGTTTGAGCTTCCAGCTTGGAATGGTTGCGCCTGCCTTTAGGAACTTCTGACATTTTTAACTCCATATTATCCGGCGGCAGTTGCCGCCGGATGGTTGATTAGTAGATTGCAAAAGCCGGGCGGACGCCGCCAACATACGAGGCGCCGTTGGAGCTGCAATGGCCATTGCCGTCGACGTGGGCGAAGTTCGCCGCCGAGACCACATCCCTCAACCAGCACCAATAGGCTCGCTGCGCGTGGATGAACCAGGGCGCATAGCGGAACAATGGGAGCTGGCTCTTGTCGATGGTATAGTTGTTCGGAACAGTGCTGCCGTCCGAAACAGCAGTGAAGTGACGGGTGCCGTAGACCATGGCCTCGTTCATCAAATCCACGGTGCTGTCGTACCAGGTGCCACCGCTGGGCTTGCCATTGCTGACAGCGTTCTGGAAATGCTCTCGGTGGGTCAGAATGTGGTCGGAGCCGAAAGCGGCGTTGATGATGGTCTTGGCTTCGTCCAGGCCGGTTTTGTACATCTGACTGCCAATGTATGCGCCCTCCGTGGTGTTGGTCGGGTTCATGGCTGCGGTGTACAGGTGCGCGTCCGGGACAATGAGGGCATGGTGGGTGGTGCAGTCCGTGTCGCCGCAGCGATACCAGTAGTCAAAAGCACCGAGGCGCCAGTTCCTGCCGTTGATCGTCCAGTAGTCGCCGATATAGAGGTCGGTGAATTTGCCGGAGCGGATGGCTGCACTCTGTGCGGAGGTGAAGCTGCTGCCCAGGTACTTGCCACGATAGATAGCGTTATGGCTGGCGGCGCTGTCGCCGACCAGCAGGGAGAGCAGCGCGGGCGCCAGGATGCTGGCCTGGATGATCTTCGTGCCGTTGGCGGTCTGAATGAGCAGCTTGTCCGTGCCGAGGGCTTCCAGGGCTTCGGAGAGCTCCGAAATAGGTTTCTGAACAGGGGTTTCCATTGCATTACCTCCAAATCAAATAAGTTGCAGTTTGCGGTTGGCCAGCAGAACTACGCCGTCTGAGGTGCAGAGCCGTTCGCCTGCGCTGGTTCCGAGCGCCGTCCAAACTTCGCCGTTCACCAGCATCGAATAGAATTCGTTCAGGTTCGTTTGAATGAATGGATGGGCGTCCTCGCTCTCGTCATGCTCCTGCAGGTCTTTCCAGGTGGCGTAAATGAGGGACTTGTCCAAGGTGCAGGTCACGCTGCTGGCGTCGCCCACGATGATGGGGATGGTGACACTCTTTTCCACCAGTTCCGTTGCTGCGGGGGCGATATAGTCTGCGGTGCCGTATGCGTTCTGATAGCAGTAAAGAATATCCTTGCTGCGGTCATTCGGGTTGTCCGGGTCTGCACAGAAGATGCCGACCTCTCGCCAGTAAAAGCCTGCGCTCAAGCCGGCATTGGAAAATTTGGCATTTACCTCCACATAGTCCGTGCGCTGCTTTACCGCTGCATCAATCGAAACAACAGAATGAACGAGGCCGGTCAGGGTCGCAATGGGGGTGCTGAGCTGGCCGTCGCCGAGTTGCATGGTTGTGATCTTGAGTGCTTCGCCGCCGAGGTTGCGGTAGTAAAGTGCTTTGCCTGCGTTCGTGAGTTTAGGGGCTTCAAACATTTGTGCTTCCTCCTTTCTTACATGGTCGCCTTGTTGAGCGTTACGATGTCGCCGGTATGAACGAAAAATCCAACCTTGGGTTGGGCGGCGTCTGTGGAGAGGTCAAGCACTACTTCGTCGAGCCAACTGGAAAGCCGCTTCACGGAGTTCAAAACCTCTTTGAATTCCTGCACATTGGCTGCAGTGACGGCGGGGTTTGTGGTGTATGCTTTGAAGTGGTGGGGCTGCAATCCGCATTCCCACCATTCCTTTATATAGCCCACACCAAATACCGCTTCAATGATGCGATTGACCGCAGCCGGGGTTCCCATTTGGTCGTAGAAAATGAGGCTTTCCTTTACCAGTGCCCGCTTGATGGCAACGCTGTATGTCTGCTTATAGACCGGGGTGCGAAGCTCCACAGCGAGAAGGTCGAGAACAGGTTCCGGGACGCTGTCAATCGCAATATAGATGCAGGCGGCGTCGGCGAAGCGGATGATCTGCTGCACCTGCCTGCTGACGGCATAAGCAAACGCCTGGGTTTCCGTGTCGTTCTTCAGGTCGCTCGGGAGCAGTTCCGTGAAGCGGCTGTCTTTAAGTTCAGTCATCCTCAAGGCCTCCGTATGTGATCGAGGCGGCGCCGTCAATGGCGGCGATACTGTCCGCCGGGATGGCGGTGAATATCGGGGCGGTGATCTGCGCCCGCTTTGCCCCGGCGCCCATTACGAGAGCCAGGAGCTTGGAGGGGTTAATGTCCCGCCCAATTTTCCGCTGCCAGGCGACGTAGCTGTCAACCGCTGCGGAGACTGCTTGCTGAATCGCCACAGCCCGGTTGTTGTCGCTTTGGTTGATGTAGTAGGTGAGGGAAACGGTATACTTTACCTCTGCGGGGGCGCGAACGGTCACAAGGTCGTTCATCGGGCGGAGGGTTTCTGCGCTCATGTGCTGGCTCATGGCGGAAATCATTTCTGCGCTCGGGAGGGAGCCGTCTGCCATGACAAAAACAATGTCAACGGTTCCGGCTGCCTGGTCGCTCGAAACGTGAACGCCGCCGATGGCAGAACTGTAATCCTGCACATGGTACTCGTAGCCGTTCCGGCTGCCTGCGGTGGAGTATTTGCCGGGTGCAATGAAGATGCGGGCTGCAAAGCTCTCGTCGCTCTCCCTGTCGGCGCCGCCGCTGGAAGTCGAGGTGTTCTCTACGCTCTGAACGTAGGGAACCGGGTCAACCAGCGTTTTAAGCTCGCCGGGAGCCAGACCGTTGCCGGTTTCGCCTGCGGTCATGCACGTCGCGGGAATGTCGGCGGTCAGGTCGCCCGCCGGGATCTCGGTATATACCGAGGTTGCAAAGAAAAGCTGTCCCGCTGCAATGCGGGTTCCTTGCGGGATGGCCGTGACGGACGCCCTTGCAGCTGAGAGGGTGAAGCGGATGGTCGTGACGGCTGCGGCGGCCTGGTTCCGGGTAGCTCCGCAGCGGAAAGCGCCGAGCAAATCCAGAAAATCACCGACGCTATATTTCACGGTGTCCATCTTTCCCTTGATGTCAACGTACTTCATAGCCTGGTAGATTTGGGCTGCGGCGGCGTAGAGCTTGAAACGGTCTCGGGAGACCCTGGGCAGCGTGTAGGTCTTGCCAGTGGCCTCTGTCATATACGCTTCGTAGTCTGCGACCATGCTTGCCTTCACATCGTCCACGGTTTTATACTCAATGAACGAAATGTCGGGCAGGTCTTTAACGGTGGAAATATCAGGCATTGGTAAGCACCACCTTTGCGGTCACCTTTCCGTCGTTGGCTGCTGCGGTGAAGTTCACGCTGTCAACGGAAAGGGTGGGAATGTAGCGGGGAATCTTTTCGGCGACCTCGGCAACATACAAGCTCTGGGCGGCCTCTGTGGGCTTGTCGATGAAGCTATCGTCTATGCCGAGACCGCGGTCTAATGGGATGGTTCCGGCAACGGTAGAGAGCAGCGTTCCGACCTGCTCGTCTACTTCCTCCAGGGGTTCATCTCCGATGTAAACTGCAGTGGTTTCCATTATGTAGTGTCCTCCATCGGGTATTCTTCAAGGTCGAGGTTGACCGTGGCCTTTGCCAGTTCGCCGTGCCGCAGTACGGTGTCCCAGGCTTCGCTTACTTTCATAACCCGGAAGGGGTTCCTCCCGAAAGGCCGGAAGCCAATCACCAAATACTGAACCTCGCCGGTTTCGGCCATGCGAGCCAGCAGGGCGAGAACCTTTTGGGGTCGTACCCCGAGGGCGGCGGAGAGGTGAATTTCCAGCGTCCCTTTTTTGAGGCCTGCGCCCAAAAATTCGGGAGTCGGTTTGCTGTCGAGCCCTTCATGGGTCGTCCAGCGCCCGGAGCTTTCCCGGGTGGCGTTCTGGAAGGTAAAAACGGCCCGGTCGCTGACCTGGAAGATGATCTTTCTTCCAAAAGTTCCGATGAACAAAAAATCACCTCCGGGTTAGTTTGGGGGAGAGGTCGGGCTGCCAGGTGCAGCGCTTGTGTGGGTATGGTTCTTGAGGCTTTTCCCGCCGCCGATGCAGTCGGTTGTGGCCGTCAAGGTCTGGCCCACATTGGCGTCCTTTTTCATTGTCGTGTTCTCGGTGATGGTCGTTTCAGCCTTTACCGTGAGTTCTTTTGCTTCCAGGACGACCTTGTTCATCTTAATGGTGAGAGTGCCGTCCTTATAGCGGAGCATCCCTTTTCCGGCTTCCCGGTCAAGGTCTTTGCGCCAGAGGCCCTGGCTGCCCTCGGGCGGCTTATTTTCGTCGCTCCAAGGACGGCCAAGGACAACGCCTACCTCTGCGCCGTTCGAGAGGTGCAGAACGAGAACGGCGTCGTCTACCTCGGGCATCATGTACTCAAAACTAAGGAGCGGGATTTCGCTTGTAACGCAGTCGTCCTTTTCGTGGTAGACGACCCGCACGGTTCCAGCCTCGTAGTTCACCGAGGAAATTTTGCCAAAGCGGACAGTTTCCATTCTGCGCCTCCTACTCTATAAGTGAAAGTTCAAGGTCTGTCGTGTAGCCGCTGGAACCGAGGTTGTGGGTGGTGGTGTCGGTGAAGTATTTCCCGGAGAGCGCTCCAAGGGAAACTTTCACATTCTGCCCGGAAACAAGGAGCTTGCCCTTGACGGTCAGACTGAGCTTCGTTGCTCCGTGGTTGGCTTCATCAATTCCCGCCTGCAACTTCTTTTGTGCATCGGCTTCATCGTCGGCCTTGCCGGTCATCTTGAGCAGCCGGTCTGCGGTGCCAATGGTGACCTTTATTTCCTTGTTGGTCTTGGGCTGGGTATAGGTATACTCACCGCCGGTATAGGTTCCGGCGAGGTTCTGGCTCCAACTCCAAGAAAGGATTTGGTGCGGGTAGATAGTGCAAACGGCATCCTTTTTCTTGTACTCTGTCCGGCTGTAGACCACAATCTTGTTGGAGTAGACCTTCATGCTCAGGCCGTAGGTCTTGCAGAGGTTCATGTAAAACTCGCAGTCTGTGGTTTCGGACTGTTCAAGGGTCGTGATCTGCGGGTCGTCGCCCTCCACATCCCAGAGCAGTTCTATGCCTGCATTGGAGGCAATCTCCTGGCCGATTTTCTGCACGGTGGCCTTTTCCCACACCTTTGTGCGTTTAGTCTGCCGGAATCCAGTGTTAGCCGGGACAGATACCGCTTTCACGGTGCCTATCCACGGCCAGCCTGAATATGAAACGCTGTCAACGAGAAAGTCGCCGCAGTTGAGGGTGCGGTTGTCGCCTTGGGCTGCCCAGTTTGCAAGGGCGATGGTAGCGGAAAGCGGCTTGTTCACCTCTATCTGTCCACCGCTAAAAACAGAAGCGGGGCCAGCAAAGAAAGAGATGTCGAGACTGTCTGCTTCACCGCTGGCGGGATCAGTGTAGGTGAACGCCGTCGTTTTGAAGTTGAGGACGGATGTGGTCTTGCCGTCGTAGGTAATAGAAACGCTGGACTGTCTGGCTTTCATCCTGTCCTCCATGTGGGCATATTCGGGGCGGCGGTTTCGCTTGCGGGAAGGTTGGGGACGTTCAGCACAACGCCTGCCCCAAAAACAAAGATAGTGATCTTGTCGGGGTTGGCGTCCATGAGGAAGCCCATATACTTTGAATCTCCGTAAACCTTATAAGCGATAGCGTCCCAAACGTCGCCCTGAATCGTGGTGTAGGTACTCATTTGGCCTCCTGGTTAGGCCGGAGAAAAGGATTTGCGGCGACGCTCTTCTTCCAACTGTTTGCTGAATCTCACAAACTTTTGGTATGTGAAATCCATCGCCTGATCTACTTCTTTCCGGGTCACGGAGCCGTTGCCCTTGAAGATGATGGTCGGGGAGAACACAAAGCCGCCTCCGCCGCCCTCTGCGGGCTGCGGTTGGGGCTTATCCTCGGGAGGCGGGTTCTGGCCGCCTGCGGTGGGCTGCGGCTGGGGTTTCGTCGGGTCGGGTGTCTGAATGTCCACAGCTGCAGGATCCTGCGGCGCTGTTGTCGGCACCGGGTCGGTGCTGGGAGCGGCAGGTTGGGGCTTATCCTCGGGAGGCGGGTTCTGGCCGCCTGCGGTGGGCTGCGGCTGGGGTTTCGTCGGGTCGGGCTTGCCGAGGCTCAGCAGGAAGTCGTAGAGCTTGGACAGAGGAATAATCGCTTCCGGCTCTCCACCTTCGCCTGCTTCCAGCAGCGTGGGGGCGGTTACGATGCCGCCGGTGGCCAGTTGCGGAATCTGCGGGATGTTGAAGCTGAAAGTGTTGCCGCCAATGACCGGCACCCAGTCCGGGATTTTTACGTTCAGGGAGTTGATCTTGCCGAGAACGTAGTTGATGGCGGAAATTACGCCGTTCATCGGAGCCTTTGCCAGGTTGACAATAGCTCCGAAGATGTTGGCGAAAATGTTCACGATATTCTGCCACGCTGCGCCCCAGTTCCCGGAGAATACGTTCTCCACAAACTGGATGAGGTTAGAGAAAATCGCTTTTACATTTTCAACGGCTGCGGATACGCTGCTCCACCAGCCGGAAAGGTAGGCGGAGAGCAGCGGGAAGTTGGTCTGGAATCCCGAGACCAGGGCGGCTACGGTGGTAAGCACCGCGGTCTGAATCGAAGTCCAAACCTCGGAGACTTTGGTTCCCATGCGCTGCGCCCAGGCTGTTACCTTGTCCCAGTTTCGGTACATCCAAATACAGGCGGCAACAACTGCGCCGATGATGGCGACCGCAACCAGGAGTTTAAGGTTCATTACCTCTGCGGCCTTGCCGAGAGTAGCACCGCCGTTGGAAGCCGCCTTGAAAACAGTAGCGAGGTTTTTCGCAGCGCTGATGGCGGTCATGGCTGTTTTGAAGGTCTTGAAAGCCGTTACTGCGGTAAGGACGCCGCTTGCAAGGGCGATGAACAGTTCTTTATGCTCCGCCGCAAATTGGACGGCTTTTTCTGCTTTAGGGAGAATATCGTCCAAAATAACGAGGCCTTTGTCCATGGCGTCCGTCAGGTATGGAATAGCCTTGTCGGCCAGCTTTTCCAGATACGGCAGCAGCTTCAAGCCGGCCTTTGTCAGGAAATTATGGAAGCGGTTGGTGAGCTTCTGAATCTTATAATCCAGGTTGTCCGTCTGGCGGGCGAATGCTTCATCCGCTGCGCCGGTGGCGTTGTACATCTCCGCCGTCTTTTCGGCGTAGGTGCTGGACTGCTCGCCGCAAAGGGCGAGGATTGCGGTCTGCGCCTCCACGCTGCTGAACAGCTTTGCCATGGCCTGGGTATCACCGCCAACGGTTCCCATCAACGCTTCAAGCGTTCCTTGGAAGCCCAGGCTCTGGATGGCTGCATCTGCGGTGGAGTAGCCCAACTTACTAAGGGCGGCATCCATGCTCTTGGATGGCGACATAAGGCCGGAAAGGACGGACTTGTACTGCGTGGCGACTTCTGCGGTGCTGCCGGTCACGCCGGTCAGGGTTGCAAAGGTGCCATACAGTTCTTCTTGCTGCACGCCCAAGGCGGAGGCCAGGGGGACGACCTTGCCAATGGACGAGGCCAGTTCCGGGAAGCTGGTTTGTCCGAGGCGAACGGTAGCAAAGGACAGGTCTGCCGCCTTTTGGACAGCCTCTGCGCTGATGTCACCATAGCCCTTGGTGACGGCGGAAAGCAGGTTGACGCTGTCCGTTGTGGTGGCGTTGCCTGCTGCGGCGGATTTAGCCGCTGTTTCCAGAATGGAGGAAGCATCGTCAACGTCGCCAAACGCAGAAACGACCTGGTACATACCATCGGTCAGGTTGCTGGTGGCAACGCCGGTCTTGTCCGAAATGCTCAGAACGTCTGAAGAAATGCTGGCGGTTCGGGCTGCAATTTCTTCGTCGGTGCCGGTGAGCAGGGTCTGGACGTTGGACAGTTCCTTTTGGTAGCCTGCGGCGGCGGTCACGGCTGCGGTAGAAAAGGCCACAGCCGCCGTGGTGGCGGCTGCGAACCCTGCGGCAGCGGCTTTGCCGACTGCCTTTGCCGATTTGCTGAGGGAGGCAAGGTCTTTGTCGGCTGCGGCGCAGGCCTTTCGGAGGGTGCCGTCTGATTTGGCACCGATCTTTATCATCAGGTCATACGTTTTACTTTTTGCCAATTTGCGCCTCCACCTCCTTTGCATAGTCTTGGATGGCATCTGCCAGGTCGTTCAGTTCGTCTATGGGCAGGCTCTGCAGGTAGTCAATGCCCGCGTGCAGAGCTTGCGACATATAGACGGTTGTTTTTGTGATCGCTTGCGGGGTTAGTCCTCCCCATCCCCGCCGTAGAGAAAACCCACGACTGCGCCCTTGACGGATACCAGGTCGGGGGCACGCAGGCCCCAGAAGAAGTCCGAGGGCAGGTTGGTGACATGGTGCGCCATATAGACGGCATACTCCATCGTCATTTCCACGGTGGCGGGGTTGATGCCCTTGTTCAGTTTCTGAACCACGCGGCCTGCTTCCTTGAGGACTGCGCCGTTCACGTCCTCAAGGCTGGACAGGTCGATGCCGGTATAGGTCTTGTCGCCGAAGGTGTAGGGCTTGGCGAACTTGATGTAAAGCTCATTGGTGTCCTCTGCGGTTTCGGGTTCCTCGACCTCGGGGGCGAGGGTAAGTTTCTTATCTTCCATTAGCACATTGCCTCCAAAGCTGCCAGCTGGTCTACGCCGTTCACGGCGTACTTACCACGGATTTTGTTCAGTTCGATCAGGGATTCGCCGTCTACCTCAATCAGGATGTACCGAAGCGAAAGGGTGACGCTGGTTTCCATAGAGTTTGCGGCCTTGAGCTTGCCCGGCTCGCATTTCTTGGTGAGGCCACGAACGACTACGCGGATAGGGGTGAACTCGATGTCGCCGTCGTCCGTGTTGCCCTGAATGCCGCCACGGATTTCCAGGTGGTGAGCCTTGAGCATATTTGCCAGGGATGCTGCTTCCTTGCTCATAACCCGGAAGGGAATGGGAAGCTCCTGTTCGTTGAAATAACCCGGAGTGGGATCTTCGTACTCGCCGAGAATACCTGCGCCGGAAACGGTGTTGGTGGGAGTCTCAAAGCTGGGCAGCGTCATTTCCTCGCCACGGCCAATGAGCTTGACGCCGTCTTTGTAGACCTCATACTTGGCGATCTTGGTAGGAATATTCACGTTTTATACCTCCAATCGGTCAGGAGAAGATGGTGGACAGGGCGGTGGTGTCGTACTCGCGGATGTTGTGGAGATACTCCGTGGGGACGAAGGGCGCCATGTAGGTGTGGACAGTCACGTGGCCAGCCAGCAGTTCGGTTTTGGGGTTTTCGTTCTCCAGGAACTTCATGTTGTAGCCTGCGCAGTAGCCGCGAGCGACGTAACCGCTGCCGGTGATGTTCGTGCTGTCCACAACGTCCTGCACGAGGCGGGGGTTTTCGGGCTTGTCCACCTTCTGAAAGTAGGTCAAAATGAAGTTGTTGCCGTCCCAGTCGAAGAAGCGGCGGACGCACCAGAAGCGGTCTTTTGTGTCACTCGTGCTGGGATATGCGCAGGTATTGTTTCCCCAGAACTTGAAGCCGTTGACATTGATCGCGGTGCAGATGCCGTTTGCAACGAGGACGTCGTCTGCCTGCTGCTTATCCAGCAGCACCTCGGTGCCATCGTCCAGGCACAGGCCGGTGATGCGCAGGCTCTTGTTGGAGGGGGATTCGTAGGGAACGCCGTCGTTGTTGGTATCGCACCAGACGGTATGAGCTGCGGCCATTGCGGAGAAATAATATTTCTTCTCGCCGACCAAAACACGAGGCCAGAGGCAGATTCCGTGGTTCGTGGAGAATCCCTGCTTTTCCTTCGCCTGCTTGCAGTCGGTGTAAACCGTTGCGCCGTCGGAGTTGGCGGGAACATCCAGAATGGTGTTGAGGTCAAAACAGCCATTCAACTGCTCGACCTTGGCCTGCAGCGCTGCGGCCACAGTTGCATCCTGCGACCAGCCGGGGGCAATGATCAGGCCAGGAACCAGTCCGAACTTGGGATAAATCTGGCGGATGATCTCCAGGCCAGTTTCCTCGTGGGTGCTGCTGTTTACGCCACCGACGACGTCGGATTTGGTCACGCCGCTGGGCTTGAGGCTCTTGCTGGAGACCTTCAAAGAACTGGCGCCCTTTGCGGTTTCGGAGAGCAGCACGATGGTTACGTTGCCGTCATCATCGTGCGCTGCGGTATAGTCCACATCAGCGGTGAGCGGAGTGGTGTCGTTCTTTACCACCAGCGAGGGCAGCAGAACATACTGCTTGGTATAGGTTGCCATGCCGCTGGTGACGGTGACGCTTTCCTCCGCGTTTTCCGTGGTGTGCGTTGCCTTGTTCGGGTCAAGCACGTTTACCAGGACAATGGGGGAGTTATTGTAAACACGGAAGTTGGCGTCCATGCTCTGGCAAAGGGTGAAATTCTCGAAGTCGTCAGAATAGCCCAGGGCTTCCTGGCACTCTGCAAAGCTGTAGCAGAGCTTCGGGGTGTTCGCTGCTTTATAGGGGTCTTTTGCCAGGTGGATGGGAGCAGTGCCGAAAATGACCTGCATGCCAGCGCTGGACGTGGTGGGGGTGGTTAAGCTGGTAGCAACTTCGCTGTTGCCTACGCCATGAAGATAGCTCATTTATGCGCCCTCCTGGATTTTCTTTGCAACGATGTTACAGATGGTAGCGATACGGCCTGCGCCGCTCTGGCGTTCCTTGCGAGCCTCCGCAAAGGAATCCAGGGGGATGATCAGGCTCTCAATGGCTGGAATCGCCTTGATCTTCTCGGCCAGGCGTGCCGGGATGCCGCCGGTGAATACGGAATCCTGACGAACGACGCCGGGAATGTTCGGGCCGATATAAACGACCGTTTCCGGGGCTGCGGGAGTAGTGGTCTTTGCCATTATGTTTCAGGCTCCTCTCTATAAATAGTAGGCCCTTCAAAATGAAGGCCGATTGCTGCGGAATAATAGGGGTGTTTGTTGGGGTCGAGGTCGTTGTCCCATTTGATGGGGCGTACAAGCTCAAAAGCCCGCGCAATCTTCACTTTGCGCTCAAAGTACCCTAGGATTACGTTCAAAATATGGGAGGCGTCCCGGTATCCCTGTCGGTTCGGGTCTGGGTCGCATACCTCAACGGCAATGACAACATCGACCTTGTTCGGGCTGTCAATGGCGGTCTGTTCGCCGTTGACAAGAGCCACCAGCACATACGGTTCCGGGATGTCGTCGTCGTTTGTGGTCGGTGCAGGCCTCGGGGCGCGGTACGGCTTGAACTGCGGGAACACCTTGACGCCTACCTCATGCCCGGCGGAATTTGTGAGGCGCAGCGGTGCAAGCTGTTCCCTCAACGCCTGGACAATGGCGTCCTGCAGGTCGGTAGGTGTCATGTGGGAGGCCTCCTTTATTCGAGCGCTTTTTCGATTTGTTTCTCCATCTGCTTGTCGAGAAGCTCGGATGCTCGCTCAAGCGCCGGGTCTACGGTGTCGGAATTCCCGAACATCTGCGGAGCGGAGGGGGAAAGTAATTTTTCAATGCGGGTCATGTCGGACTTTGCGCCCCATTTCTGCGCACGCTTGGAAGCGCCCGCCGAGGTGTAGGTTTCGCCCGGCACCCGCTGGACAATGGCTTTGTGTCCGCTGCTGAACTGAACGAGAAAGGCCTTTAGACCGTTATGTTCCAAGGACTTCATGCCGGAGCTGCTGAGGACGTGCGCCGCTGCGGCGCTGGTTCCCGAGTTCGGTTTTGAATCGAAGTCCATGATCTCCTGCATGGAGCCGGAAGAATGGAGCGTTGCGGTCAGGTCGCCGCCGGTGGCAGCGTCCACCTTCAAGGCGCTGCTGGACGAGTAAACGGAATCGTTGGCCGTCGCATAGCGTTCTTTGGTGTCCTTGACAATCTTGTTCTTTGTGCTGCGGGCTGCCGAGTTGATGGCCGCTGCCACTACTTTCGGCGTGTCAACCATTTTTTGCAGGTTGTCCAGGCGCTGAACCATTTTTTCAATGGAAGCGTCGGCATCGACCTGTAAAACATCGTACTCTTTCAAGAGCGGTTCGCCTCCATCTCAATGCAGAGAATCCCGGCTTCGTCGGTGCAGTCGTTTACCTTATACCAGGCGCCGTCAAAATTGAGCAGGTCGTCCGGGGCGGGTTTGGCTCCGAGATCGTCGGTGGCTACATAGATCAGCTTGCGCTCTTTGTAGATCCCGGTGATGGTGACGTTCATCAATTTGGATTTGTCGCGTTCCAGAATCTCGTTATCGTCAACCAGCACCGGCATGGACTTTCCGTTTATGCTGTGCGTGTCTGCAAATTCTTCCCGGTTGAGGAATACGTTCTTTGCATCCTGCGCCAGCAAATCCTTGAAGCCCACGGTTAAACCTCCGCCTGAACCTCGGCAGCGGCAATGGCTTCAACCAGCTTTGCTTTGGTCAGGTCTTTGGCGTCCAGGCCCATATTTTCGGCGAGGGTCAGGAGCTGCGCCTTGGGCATTGCTTCCAGCTCCTCTTTGTTGAGGTGGCCGGTGGCAGTGCCGTCATCGGGTTCCTGCTGAACCTCCACGGTCAGCGTTTCGCCGGGGGCATACTCGCCGGGCGGGGTGACGATGAAGCCCACGGCGAGCAGTTCATCTGCGGTGCTGGCGTCCTGAATGTCCACGGAATCACCGGGGCGATAGCTTTTGCCCTCAACCGTTACGGTGCTGTTTGCGGTATAGATCATACTGCGCCGCCTTTCTCTTAGCCGATGCAGACCTGCACGGTCGTATCGTTTTCGGCGGCTGCTGCAATAGCCCAGCCTGCGGGGATATGGCTCGCAGCGGTCGTAGTGATGTTGTCGCCGGTTGCGTCATAGTAGACGGCGGCGCCGATGGTGATGGCGGTAGAGGTCGCCTTGGGCATGGTGAAAACGCCCTTGACGTACAGGCTGCCGACTTCGCTTGCGGGAATGTCGGTGCCTGCAACGCCGATGCGGGTGGTCAGGCTCACGACCTGACCTGCGACGATAGCGGAGCTGGTGCCGTTGGGGTAGTCAATGGCAGAGCCAGGCTGCTGGTAGTTTGCGATCATGTGCGTTTCCTCCTATCTCTTACAGGGTGGGCAGGGCAGCGCCGGGGTTCTTCACGAACGCACGGTAGTCCATGACGCTGATGCCCCAGTCCAGCCAAATGTCCCACACAAAGCCCAGCTGGCCGACGGTCTCGCTGCGGCGGAAGGTGGGGGTCTCCTGGCCGTTCAGGTAATCGACCTGGATGCCGGTGGTTTCCTCGCGGTTGGCGCCCAGGAACCAGGGGCATGCGCCGGAGCCTGCCAGGATGTTCAGGGTGGCGTCCTCGACGATCTCCATCGGGTAGCGGTAGTTATACAGCGGGTTGGCTGCCTGGGTGTTCTCGCTGGTCTGGATGGTGGGGCTGCCGAAAATGGACTGCATAGCGAAGCCATAGCCGACGGGCAGGATGATGGTTGCGGGAGTCAGGTTGATAGCCTCGCCGAACGGGTCATCCTGCAGCTGCATCCGCTGGATCATGGCCTGAATGGCTGCGCCAGTCGGTGCGCTGCCGGAAGTGATCAGGTTCTTGTGATCGGCGTGGAACAGGGTCTTGCCGTCATAGATCTGGCCGTTGTTGTAGAGGATGGAGTAGACCATTTTGTTGATCTGCTTCTTGCTCTTTGCAGCGTACATGCCGGGAACCTCGGACAGGAAGCCGATGTCGTCGTTGATGAACGCCTGGCGGCTCATGCTGAACTGACGGCCGTAGGTGTCCAGCTTGCGCTGCGGCAGCATTTCCTCTTTGTGGGTGTCCGCCTTGAGTTCGCCGTTCTCAGGAACCAGCAGCAGGTCGCCAACGCCGCCGATCAGGTAGTTGTGGCCGTCGGTGCGCTTGAAGTCGCGCAGAGTGCCCTTACGGGTGAACTTCTCAAAGGTGGTCGGGGCATGGTCGTAGGCGTGGACGATGCTCTTGTTGATAGCGGTGTCCATGATGGCGGGGAAGGATGCCGAGGGGTTGTGGAATGCACGGGCCAGCTCGGTATACAGGTCATCTGCGCTCATGCGCATAAAGTCGGAAGCGCTCTTGCCGGTCTCGCGGGTCAGGCACTCAATGCCGATGTCACGCAGGCTCATGCCTGCAAACTGGCGGGAGCCATCCGCAGGGGCTGCGGGGGTGTGGCCGCTGCGGGTCATAAGGCCGTCAGCTGCTGCTGCGCGGAACTTGTCGGTCTCGTCGGCGGTCACCTTGACGCCGGTGCGGGCAGGAGTGCCGTTCTGAATCATGCAGTCCAGAATGGCGGTGCGCACCTGGTCTACGGTCTGGCCGCCGGTGATGTACTGGGAAGCGTCAACATTGAAGTTCCGGCACAGGGTGGTGATGTCGGTGACACGCTGGCGCTCTGCGGTGCGGGCGGCCTCGATCTGTGCCTGACGCTCGGCCTCCGCCTCCGCGTCAGCCTCGGGGCGCAGGGTTTCAATGTCGGTCTGCAGGGCGTTGAATTCCCGGGTTTCGTCCTCGGTCATGTCACGGCCTGCGGTGCGGGCGGCGGCCAGGATGGCCTGCTGGCGCTGCAGTTTCTGCCGCAGCTGCTCTCTCTTGTTCATGTGGTTTACCTCCAGTTAGTAGTTACGATTTGCGGCGAGCTGGCTCTCGTAGAAAGCCAGGCCCGGGGCGGTTTGTACTGCGGGCGGCTGCCCGTCCTCGGTCATATCTCTACCAACGCCGACGGTGGTGTCGGCGGGGACGGAAACAATGCTGATCTCGTAGGGCTGCCACTTCTTGGCGATGTAGCAGGGGCCAGTGAAGCGCCCATCCAGGGATTTTGCGCCCTCTTTGACGCTCTCATAGTTGAAGACACGATAGCCGACGGAAACGCCCTTGAGGGTGCCGCTGGCGACCTTGGAACGGACGGTTTCGCTGTCCTCGTCGTTGTCAAACTCAATCGTGGCCTTGCCACGGTTGGCCTCAACCCATGCCCGGGTGACCTTACCGATCACCCGGTTCCTGTCATGGTTGAAAAGGACGATGCCCATGCTCTGCATCCGGCTCATATCTATGGCGTTGCTGGAATGGTCGAGGATCTCGGTTCCAAACCACATCTGAACAGGTTCCTCGGAACTAAAGCTCAGTTCAAAGGTGCGGCTGTTTTCGTCGTCGCTTACTGCCCGGATGTTGGCCGTGGAGAAATCGCGCTGCAGGGGCTGGTTATTCATCGGGGTTTTCTTTCGGGTCTGTCTGGGGTTGCTCGTTCTGGACACTCTTATAACCTCCAATCTGCACTCCCTTTTCTTTGGCGTATGCTACAACGTCGGCCATGTCGTCAATCTGTTCTTTCCAGTCACGGCCCTGTTCGGCGCTGATCTGCTTGAAGGACTTGACGCAGGATTCGAGTGCGGTTTTATTTGCGTTGGCTTCCTTTTGCGGGTCAATCCATTTCTTGGGAGAGGCGACCCACTCATGCTCCATGTATTTCTGCGGGTCGTTCCAAAAATCCGGGATAGTGAGCTTTCCGGCGAGGACTGCGGAAATCAAAAAGGTTTCGTAGACCTCGACCATGAGCTTGCCCTGCAGCAGCTCCACTTCCTCGGTGTATGTGAGGTCGTCCTCAATCATACCCTGGCGGGCGCTGCTGTAATTTGTTTCGGACATATCCCGGGAGGTGGATTCATAGCTCAAACCCTGGCCTGCGCCCACAAGACGCTGCAGCAGTTTGAGGAAGCCGGTTGCTTCGCTGCTGCCGTTGCCGGGATTGATGGTGACTGCATCGTCACCGGCGTTCATTTCTGAAATGAGGCCGGGGGTCAGCATTTTGCCGGAGTAGGACGTGCGGTCTTTGTCGGTGTTGTTCCGGGAGCCGCCCTGGAAGCCGCCGGTGGGAGCGGCTCTCTTGATGAGCAGGGCAAAGCAGGCGGCGATTCGCTCTTTCATCGAAACGGCAGCGATAAACTCGTTGGCGTCCCGGATGCGGCTCAAGCTCGGGGCAAGGTCGCTGACCTCTCGAAGCTGGGAGGGGCGGCTCTTGCTGTAATAGAAAATAATATCTTTAGCGGGGTAGAAGACAGGCTGGTTGGTTTCCCAGCCGTCAATGTTGTACTGCTCTATCCAATACCCCACGGGCCTGTTGTACTCGTTGTACTCAATGCCGCCAATGACGCGATCTCCCTTGTACCTGGGCGAGGCCACGGAGCGGGATAGTTCGTCTACTTCCAGTGCCTGCAGCTTGAAAGGAAGTAGGCCGCCGGGGGTGTAGCACTTCTTGAAAAGAATGCCGCCGTCTGCCTTTTTCCGAACGACTGCCATGCGCAGAAGCTCGTTGAAACTCTGCTGCTGGGTGACGTCGCAATTTGTGCGCCGTGTCCAGCGCCGCCAGAGGGTTTCGATTTGGTCGTCGAGGTCGTCGTCGCCGGTCTTGGCCTGCAAGGTGAAGCCGTTGCCGACCACGTTCCTCTTGAAAGCCTTGAGGACGCCGTTTGCAATGTCCGAGTTCCGCTCAAGGTCGCGGGCGCGGGCGCGGAGGGTGTCCCGGCTGTAACGGTCTGTGATGTCGGCGGCCTCATTGGTCGCCCGCCAGTTTTTGTTCAGCCGGCCACCGTCAGCGGCGTCATAGCCTGAACCGCGGATAAGGCCGAGCTGCTGCCGCCAGCCCTCGCGCATATAGGCTGCCCGGGGGGAGATTGCTTCAATGATTCTGTCGAGCCATGCCATGCGCTTTATCTCCCCTCAAAAAATGCGGCGAACGTATCACGGAAAAGGGAGGAGCCGCTCTGTTCCTCTACCTGGGCGGCGAGGTCTGCCCGGAGGTTCCGCAGTTCGGTGAGGTTCGCTCGGGTCAGGGAGCGGGAGCCGATTTTGTAGCTCTGGCCTCCGACCATGACTGCGGCGATGGCTTTGTTTACTTCCGTCAGCAGGGCGGCGGGGTCGCCATAGTTGATGGTTTCGTCTGCCATGTCGTGTTTCCTTTCTTAAAACCAGCCGTCGTTCTGATGAATCCAGCTTTCCTCTGGGGTGGTGTCGGTGCGCTGCCGCGGTGCGGGCTGCGCTTCCGGCTGGGCTGCGCTGCCCTTGTTTTGCAGGTGGAGGCTGCGTACTCCGAGCATTTCCGCTGCGGCGTAGGCGTAGACCTCGCAGTCGAGGAAGTGGTTGTTTGGATGGCTGGTCTTTGGCACCCAGCGGGTGCGCTCTGTGCCGTTGGTGGCACGTTCGGTGATCTTGTGTTCGGCAGTGACCTGTTCGCAGTATTCCTGGTCAACGCCCTTGTAGACCATCCAGCTGCCCTTGCCGTTCGGGCGGCGCATACGAGAAGCAATAGCATCCTTGTATTTGCCGCCGTCCACGAGAACCAGGCGCATACCGTAGGCGGCGGAGCCTGCCTTGTTGATGGTCGAGATTTTATAGTTGCTGAGCATCGTGTCTGTGCCTTTTACTGGAAGCGCCCATTCCGAGTTCTGCATACAGAAGTCATAGACTTCCTCTGTTTGGTCGCCGGAATCGACGAGGGCGAGGTCTACCAGCATTTGCTGGCCGTCGTCCCGCTTGAATTCCAGGTTCATTATGTCTACGACCTCGCCGAAGCTGGCGGCTTGGCCGTGGGCTATATTTTGGGATGTGCTGTAATCGCCCCAGGCCCGGATAGTCCAATAGAGGCAGGTTTCCTGCACGTCCACGCCGCCGGTCAGGAGCTTCGTCCAGGGCGGAAGCTCGAACATTTCAAGCTCCGTCTGGCGTTCCTGCACGAGGTCGGCGCTGGTTTTGAGCTTCGTGTCCTCCCAAGGCTCCGCGAGCCAGGAGTTGGCGAAGTTGTGCAGCTTGTCGGGGTCGTCCTTGGACTTCATAAACTCCCGGGCAATTTCCGAGAATCGGGTGAAGGGGCTGTATAGGGTATTGAACCAAAAAGCAACGCTGCGGGCGGTGCGGGCACTCTGGCGGACGTTCCGCCATTCTCCCTTTAGCAGCATGGCGGGCTTGTCGTGGTCTGTAATGGCCCCGCTGCACTCCTGGCAGATGTACTGTGCTGCCTCCGCCCGGTCACCTTCGCTTAGACCCTCATCCTTGCCCGGCCAGCGGATTTGTGCAAATTTTAGCTCTATATACTTCCCGCAATGGGGGCAGGGGACAAAGAAGTGTTTTTCAATGTCGCAGGCTTCCTTTGCTTTCCAGATGTGGCCGGTCTTTAGTGTGGGGGTGCTGCAAATGTAGATTTTGCGGTTGGAGAAGTAACTTTTGGTTCGCTCAATGGACAGGCTGATGGGGTCGGCTTCCTGGGTGGTCGCCGCCTTGAACTTGTCCACCTCGTCCAGGAAAAGGTAGCGGATGGGCTTGCTGGACAGGTCTGCCGCAGATCCTGCGCCGGTGAGGGCGATGTACATATCTGTGGTGAACTGTAACTCTTTCTTGCTGCTGGCGTTTTTGAGAAAATGCCGCCGCAAGCGGGGAGATTCCAGCATACTCATTATGCGGTTGGACGAGGTGCTTTCGGCGATTTCGTCGTTGGGGTAAACAATCAGGGTCGGGGCGGGGTCTTGGTCTATCAGGTAGCCGAGGGCGTTAAGCTCGGCCTCTGTGCCGCCCACCTGGGTGGGTTTCACCACGACTATGCGCTCCGTTTCCCAGTTGTTGAATTCGTCCATGATGCCTACGAGGTAGGGGGTGACGCTGTTTCGCCAGGCGCCTTGCAGGTTGGATTCCTTGCGGCTGAGTTGGCGGTATTGTTCAGCCCACTGGCTTACGGTTATATCATCCGGCGGCTTTAGGGCGTCCAGGGCATCTTTGATGTACTGGGGCACCTGGTACTTTCGGAACTTATAGAACCGGGGCTGCTGGGCTGCCGTGGGTTTCATCCACCGTCACCGTCCTTGACGGTTGCTGCAAGGACGAAAGTGCGGAGAATGTCGTTGATCTCTTTGTTCAAGTCTTTCTCCAATTCTCTACTCTCCACGGGGGAGATTCTTGTGCCGATCATGCCAACGACCCGGCTCGGGAGGCCGGAGCAAAAGCGCTTGAGGACTGCAAAGAACTTCGTATAGTCCGCCTGCGCTTCCTCTATGCTGATATATTTGCCGTTCGCAATGGCGGTGCGGAGTTGGTGAAGCTCGGTCTGCGATTCCTTGAGGGCAATTTCCGCTTGCAGCTTCTTTTCCCGCAGTTCGGTTTCCGAGAGCTTCGCTTCCCGGCCATACGCCTTATCTGACAGGTATTTGATATATGCCTGAATCGTGGGAATGAGGTCGTATTTATTCCGCTGTCCGGGGATGTGTACCGTTTCCAGGATGCCATCCTGTGTAAGCTGCTGGATACGGCGAACTGAAACGCCAAAAAGCTGGGCTATGACCTTAGATTCGTAAAGCTGCCCGCCGGGTTCTGCTGCCATGCTTCCTCCTACTGTTCAAAGTGGCTTTCGGCGTGTCGCTCCGCCTGGGATACCTGCTGGCCCTTGTACATACCGGCTCCGAGTTCGTCGATACGGCTGAACGGTATCTCGGGAACTTTGAGCCGTTTCCTGTATTCGGAATCTATGAAATAGATATAGCGCAGCTGGTAGCCTGGCAGGATGGTGCCACCAACCTCTTTGACGTAAGCGTCCCAGTCGTACTTGCCGCCGGTCACCTCGTAGAAGGTACGGCCTCCAAGCTCCGGGCGGGGGGAGGTCGGGTTGCTGTGCAGGGTCATCTTGTGGATTTTGTCGCCGTTCGGCAGGAGGCAGAGGGCATCGTTCCGCTTGATGTCGGTCAAAACGAAATTGCAGGCCCGGTAAATGGTGCCGTCGCCGCAGGAGCAGCCGTCTGCAAAGCTGATAATCCATTTTACCTGCGGCGCCTGCTTCCTGATCAGGCGGATGGTCTTTGCGATGCAGTAGCTCTCCGAGTTCCGGGGAAGGTAGTCGTCAAAGGCCATGCGGTTGAGCTCCAGAAAGCCGTCCCAGGCGGTTCCCTCTACCAGGCCGATGATCTTCTTCTTGTCCAAGCTGGGGCCATAGCTCAGGACGCCGTGGAGGCGTCCGTCAAGGAAGGCTCCGAAGTGGAGGCAGGAGTTATTCACGACCTTGCCGCTGTAATGGTGCGCCCGGATGAATGGGTTTGCGATCTTCGAGGGTATCACCCGGATTTGGATTTCTTTTGCTCTACCCATTCTTTCACCACCATGTAAATTCTGTTCCCGGTCTTGTTGGTGTTCCCGAAGGTTTCCATTTGGTCGGGCTTGTACTTTGCGCCGATGATCTGCAAGGCCTGCTGCAGGTCGGCGTACTGCTCCAGGCTGAATGTGAAGGTCATTCTGTCGATGGGGCTTTCTTCGTGCTGCTTTTCCAGCATGACATCCCCGAGAATGACGCTGAGTTCGTCGTCACTGTAGCCGGTGGCGTTTACGTCCACCGGGCTGAGGGTCAGGTCTTGGAGAGCGTCCCGCAGGAGGCTCATATCCCACTGACCTCCGATTTTGTTCAGGGCGATGTTGAGGGCTTTTTCGTCCTGCTTCTTGAGGTCTACCACGATGCAGTCTGCCTCGGTGTAGCCCAGGGACTTCAAAACGGAGGCTCTTTGGTGGCCGCCGATGATGGTGCCGTCCTTGTTGATGATGATCGGGTCAACGTAACCAAATTCTTTCAGGCTGCGCTGGATGTTCTTAAACTCGGGGTCACCCGGCTTGAGCTCCTTGCGGGGGTTATACTCTGCCGGGTGAATTGAGGTCAGAAGTCGTCGCTCTCGGACGAGCTTGTGTTCTGCTTGAGCCATTCCTGCACCACCTTACTGAGGGCGTTTCCGTTCTTGTCTGTGTTTCCGTAGGTTTCGCCGAGGCCCTCGTTTTCTGCCTGCGCCAGCGCTGCCCGGATGAGGGCGATTTGCTGCTTGTGCAGGGTGACGTTCATAGTGTGGGAAAGAACCTGCTGCCTGTTCGGGAGGCTGAATTCCTGGCCGAAGTCGTCAGGGGTCACGGTGACCTGGGCGAGGATGGATTTCAGTTCCGGCTCGGAGTAGCCGGTCTTTGTGAGGTCGTAGTCCTCAAGGTCAAGGCTGCCGATCAGGTCGGCCAGCTTTGCTTCGTCCCAGCTGCCGGTGATCTTGTTGAGGGCGATGTTCAAGGCTTTTTCCTTGTCGGGGTCAAGGTCTACCACAACGCAGTCTGCGGTTTCGGCTCCCATGTCCAGGAGCACCTGCGTCCGCTGGTGTCCTCCGATGATGGTGCCGTCCCGGTTTATGATGATCGGGTCGCAGTATCCGAAGGTTTCAATGCTGCGGGCGATTTTCTCATATTCCGGGTCACCCGGTTCCAGCTTTTTGCGGGGGTTGTAGTCTGCCGGTTTCAGGTCGGCAAGCCGCCGGGTTTCGATCTCCATGTGTTCGTCCTCTTGTTGGAGCGTGCAGCGGGTCTTGAACCAACGTCACCCGCCTGGAAGGTGGGCGCTCTACCTGTTGAGCTATGCACGCAAAATGAAAAAATTGTGGTTTGTTCTGGGGCTGCGGCGGGCATTTACTGCGCTTGACGTAGCGAAATGGTCGAAAAATTTTGGTTTTCGCGCGGGAACACTTCGCGCCTTCACTGCCCCGCTGCCAGTTCTTGCCAGGTAGTACCTGCGCCGCCCTGGGCGGCCTTGTACCGTGCGCCGTGCGCTCTCCGTGCAATCCTGCCGTGCGTTCTGCGGCTGTCGTTTTGCCGCATAAATCCAAGGTTTCCGGGTGCTTCGCTCCCTGCTGGTCGGGCTGGAAGCTCGGCACCCGGTTGCCCTGGCTGTACGTTAGCGGGGCGCAGGTGAAAGGAGGAATAAAAGCCCTGCGTCCTTGTGAATGTCCTCTGCATACTCCCAGTGTAGCATAGAAAAAGACCAAAAAAGTCCGCTCTTTTCTCAAAATCGCAACTTTTTTGAAAATAGGGCTTGACAAATCCATTTCGTACAGTTTTACCATACACACGCAGTATTTATTGGACTCTATGCGCATTGATTTACTGCGTTTGCGTGGTATCATACACACAGAAAAGGCGCCCAGCTGTTACGAGCCAGGCGCCTATGAAAGGGGGTGCATACCATGTTGGACACGGGTTACGGCTTTATCGGTGAAGATGGCGTTGAACGTGTCAGCCCAGAGGAAGTCTGGGAGGCCGAAGCCGAAGATGAAGGCTAAGGCCTGATGCACCCCGGTATGCAGCCCTCGCAGGGTCGGACTCCTGCGGGGGCTGTGCTTTATATGATAGCGGTTTTGCACCGGGCGGTCAAGGAGCAAAGAGTACAAATTCGCCGTCCGAAGATTGGACGCTGTGCCGATTGAGTTCCCGGCGGTTGTGTGGTAAGACACAGGCACAACAAAGAAACGGAGGAAAACAAAAATGACGTTCGAGTATCTGGCTGGTATGATTGATGAAGTACTGACCGAGGAAGATCGGCGCAATGTCCAGTATTGCATCAAAAAGGCCTATGCGCGTTTCGGTATCACCTACGACGAGTACAAAGCCCTTTCCGCAAGGGCTGCCGCCGTCAAGGTCGAAGAATAAGGGAGGTTTCTGTTATGTTCAAGTTTGAAGTTGGTTCTGTCTACTACGCCCGCAGCGCTTGCAACCACGAGTGCGTGTTCCTGATGAAGGTGCTGTCCCGCACGGAGAAGTCGGTCAAGGCCGAGTTTTCCGGGGAGGGGGTCAAGCGGGCGATGATCCGGGTATCTGACAGCGGCGAGTGGGTCATGCCCTGGCACTACTCCATGGCGCCGGTGTTCCGGGCAGAGCGGCTCTATTCTGATGGGGTTTGACCCCATCTTTTTTTATTGCCCAGAGCGGAGCAAAAGAGACAAACTGCGCCCTGTATCATTGGACTGTTTGCCAGTGGAGTTTCCGGCGTTTATGTGGTAAGACACAGACACCGAAAGGAACACATTGAACGGAGGATACGAAAAATGAAAAACTTGGAAATGATGAAGCAGTACATCCGCGAGCATAACCTCTGCGGCCAGGTCAGAGAATTTGTTGAGGGTGTGGACATGGATTCCGCTGACGCTATCGAGTATGTGTACGATTCTCACGTTCTCAGCAAGGAAGAATTTGTTGCCAAGTACTTTGGCTGATTTGAAAGGAGCGTTTCTCATGGTTGACAAGAACGGCGTGGAAATGAAGACCGGGGACATTGTCCGGGTGTCCGGGGCGTACTTCAAGAACGACAACGGCCTGTGGTTCATCGAAAGGTCGCCCGGCGACCCGAGCTGGTGCGGCAGCTCTTACAGCTTGATGAAGCTCAAGCGGAACGGCCAGCCCAGCACGGCAAAGTATAACCTTTGCTCCTGGCCGATTGCAATCTTCACCAATAGCTGGGCGACGCGGAACGAAGCCCACCGCTGGAACGAGGAGCACGCGGAGATCGAGGTCGTCACCGGCATGGACACGTCCGCGCTGGCGGAGCACTTCATGGGGCTGGCAAAGGAGCTTGACCCCTACATCGAGCGGGAGGCCTGGGACTGGGGCGAAAATCACCCGGACGTCCTGCGCCACAAAGAAGCCCGCAGCTTTTGGGCATCCGTGGCGGAGCGCCTCAAGAAATAAACTCACCTGATGATGGCTGCCTGGCAGCAGCCGAAACCATTTTGCCGAGGCCGGCAAGATGGTCGTGGGAGCCAACCACAGAAAGGACGTTTTTAGTATGAAAAAATCTGATTTTCGCATTGCTCTCCGGGGGATGGCTGAAAAGCTCGACATGCAGTGGGCCTACGCGCAGCGGATTGTTGCAGAGCAGCAGGCTGCTGGCACCCTGGCGTATGATGACAACGGCGAGCCGGTGCCAAATATGTACCAGGTCGCCTATGCTGGCATGACCTCCGCCTTTGAGGCTATGGGCGGCGAGTGGCAGCGGGACGAAACCGGGCGGCACTGGGTTTACCTGCTGGGTGAATCTGCAGCAGCGGGGCGGCGCTGATGGCTGGGCTGAATACAAAAATCGTGGAGACCAACGGCAGAGATCGTTTCCGTTATGTGCGCCATGTCCGGCTCATCGGGGAGCAGACCGGCGTTTCCGAGGATGTGTACCGCATCCAAGAGACCGGGCGGGTATGCGTCCGGCAGCGGCTCTGCGACGATCTTGTGCGGTGGTGTACTGCTACGAAGTGGAGCGGCGGCTATGAAGCGGACACGCCGCTCAAAGATGGCCTGATGCTGATCTTGGTTGATGGCTCTGGCGCAGAGGTCGGGATGGAGGTTACTTACCAGACGCCGTGGAACGGCCAGGGGCTGGCCGACAAAGAATTTCCGTTTTCGTGGGAGCCTGTTCCCGAATATCCAAGAGCATAAGAACCGCCTGCGGCAGGTATAACACCCACCGCAGGCGGTTTTGTTATTTGCGCCGGGGTTTTGGCATCAGGATCCCGGCGGTATAGTGTCCATCGGTATACCGCAGCACCTTGCAGCCTTTGGCCGGGCCTTTTCGTAGTATGCGCCCATACTCAAGGCTTTGGTATATGGCGAAGACCTTGTGACCGCTCCAAGCTGCAAGCTCTTTGACTGTATCAAAGGCGCCGAGGGTCAGTTCGTATTCGTCCGCCGTCACTGCTATGAACTGCGGAGGCTGAACCTTGGGGCGGCTCATCTGTGCCGCCTCCGTCGCCGCTGCGGGTTGCCGTGCCAGAATTCCTCGTCGAAGTCGTTCTTGCGGCGCTTGTCCGCCACCTCTGCGGCGTGAAATTCCTGCCAGGCCTTGTACCGTTCGCAGGTGTCGTGGCAGACCGGGTGGCGATCTGCACAGTGGAAGCAAGGGTTAGTCATTGCAGTAGTTCCTCCGCCTTGAGTCCGCAAAACGGGCAATACTTGACATCTTCTGGATTGTCATAATCTCCGAGCTTTATATCTCCAAGGCAACTCAGGCATGTTACAGTGCGGTCTAAAGCGTTATACTTCATGCGCGTCTTTGGACGCAGGCTTTCCGGGTCAATGGTCGGGGCGCTGCTTACCATGTCCGCACAGCTTTCGGCGGTGCTTTCGCACTCGTTCGTGGTTTCGCGGCCAATGTACTGAGCGTATTCCATCATCTCTTTTTCGAGCGGCGTTGCGTCGATCGGCCTTACTTTGTCCATGCTGCACCTCCTATTATTCGGCCTCAAGCAGCCAGACCCTGTGCGTTCCGTATCCAGGCCAGGAGAGCGCCTCGCTGTGGGTTTCCACCGCCACGTCCAGGGCTTTACCCTTCACGGCGCTGCCAGTGTCTTGGACGTACCGCAGACCGACGCCCTCAATGTATACCGCAGAGCCGAGGGGCAAAACGTCCGGGTCTGCTGCTACGGTCACGCCTGCCTGCACAGGTGCGCCGCTGGCGGTGATGCCGTCCCCGGTGCCGCAGATATGCTCGTACTGCTCCGAGCAGTAGGCAGTGCAGTTAAACTCCCCGAGGTATGCTACTTCAAGCCCGGCGGGGCCAGCCTGCGCCGCTTCCAGGGCGGCTTTGAGATCTGCGACTTGCGCCTCCGCTTCTTTCGCCTCGGTCTGCCAGTTGAGGGCGTCCCGCTCCCAGTTGGCGGAGCGGCTTTGGTAGATGTCCCGCTGCTGTGCCAGGTCTTTGACCCGGGCGTTCAGCGAACCTTCCACAAAGACCGCTGCTGCCAGTGCGCCAACCAGCGCGAGCCGTTCAAGGTTCTTCATTCTGCGCCACCTCCTACCGGGTCGAGAGCTTCGCCCTCTGCTTCCAGCGGGTGGTCTGCGGGGTTCCATCCATCGGGCAATCCAGGAAACTCGCAGCGGCTCCAATCCATCCGCAACACGCCACCCAAGCGCGGAGTTCTGGTTACAACTACAACCGTTTCCTTGCGGCAAGGCGTAAGAACCAAGCCAGAAATACAGCCCGCAATGCAGCCGGTCAAAAATCCACAAATCCAGTCCATTTATTTTTTATCCTCCCTGTTGAGCCATTCCAGCGCCGCCGGAAGGCTTGTAAAATCCTCCGTCCAGGCGTCGCCGGTGGTATTGTCCACGGCCACCAGCGCCGGGCAGTTGTCCAAGGTGTGCGACAGGCACAAGAAGCGCTCTCGGGGCGACGTCTTTGTTTTCCATTCGCTGCGCCCGATGTCATTGAAAATCTCTTTGATTTCGTACTCGGGTACAAGGTAGACCTTGGTGCTGTCCGGGGCGGTGCCGCTCCGTGCTTCGTGGTGGGCGCTGCGGACAGCTCCCACCAACAGTGTGCAGGCTTCGTTGATGGCCTCAATGCAGGCCTTTTTACCGTTGAAGCCGTTGTAATATTCGATCTTCGCCAGTTCCTCTGCCGTCGTGTTCGGGTCGAGCAGACGGCAGGCTTCTTCAAGCGTCACGGTGCGTTTCCTCCCATTTTGTTATTGCGTCTTGAACCTCTGGAACCTGGAGCAGGTCGTCTATGGCCCGGGTTTCCAGTTCAAAGGCCCTGCTGTGGCAGTAGTAGGTTCGCAGCTCCGTTGCCCGCCAGCTGCGGCAGTCTATGTACCGCAGGCGCATGATCGGGGCGGCGGGGTGCATCGGGTCGAGGTGGAGCAGGGTGTCTTGCACAGCCTGGCGGTGCGCTGGCGTCCGCTCCAAGCGGTACTGCTTGAGGTATCGCCGCAGCAGGTGCCGCTGTTCCCGGAGGCTCATGTATGGCAAGGGTCACCACTCCTTTTCGTTCTGCTGCGGGTCGAACACCCGGCGCACATCATCCACGCTGGTTACGACGTAGGCGGTGCCGCCTGCAGCGTTGATGGCTGCCAGGGTGTGGCGCTGAATGGCGCTCAGTTCGCCCACCAAGGGGCGCTTGACCTCGAAGCTGAAGAAATGCCCTTCGTGGCAGCCTACAATGTCCGGGATGCCCTTCTGCTGGTACGGCCCGGCGGCGTCCTTCCACCAAAAGCCGCCCACCTCCTTGTGGAGGTATGCGAGGATCTCTTTCTGAATCTTTGCCTCCGAGGGCACCAGCCTGCGGGCCAATTTCCTGGCCTCGGTCACGTTGCGGGCTGAGCCTGCATCAACTAGGGCGTGGAGGTATGCGCCGAGCTTTTCGTAGTTGTAGGGGGAAGGAAGCGGGTTTTTGTAGTTCATGCGTTTCTCCGATCTGTCCGCACCTTCCCGGTGCGGGCGTTTTATTTTAACCGCGGTATTTCCGGGCGGCAGGGTGCCAGGTCATTGCCGGGGCGGGCGCTGCGCAGACGCAGTTCAAAGCACCCGCCTCAATGACCGCCGTTTCGATGTTTGTCCAGCCGTAGGAAAGTTTGCCGCATTTCTTGCAGGTGAACTCGAAGCGGGTGACGTTGTCCACCGGCACCTCTGTGCCGCAGAAGCACTTAACCTTGTCGGTGTTCTCCCGGGCGAAGTGCTTGAAGGTGTGCTTGCAGCCCGGGCAGGCGAGCAACATCAAACCTTTTGCGCCTCGGGCGCTGGGCTTAGGGGGGGCGAAGCTGGGGCGAGGCTCGGTCACCGTGCTGATCTTCGGGGTGTCCACGTCCAGGGCGGGGTTACGCTTGGGCTGCTGGGTGTCGTCCTCGGGTGGCTCCCGGCGCAGAATGTCCTCCAAGGTGGCGGCGCTGTTCTGCGCCTTTTCGCTGCTGGCCCGCAGTTCGGAGACATCGTGGTCGATGATCTCCTGCAGGCCGTTGAGCTGTCCGCCGTACACGGTGGAGGTCACCACGTCCAGGATGGTTGCGAGGGCGTGGTCGAAGGCCTCCGGGGTCGTCCCGGAAAAGCTCAGGTTAGAATCGGGGTTCGAGCCGCCCTTGTCGCGTGGCGTGTGCAGGTCGAGGCTCAAGCGGAACCAGGTGTCATGGGTGGCGTTCTCGGTTTCGGTGCTGCGGGCTTCGTTTGTAGCGTTGATTTCCATGTTCTTTGTCCTTTCTGTGTGGGGAGGTGCTACTGGTGTTACATCGCTTTTACGTTTTATCGCGCAAAAATCGGAGGTAGCAGGTAACACCTTCTTTTTGCTACTCGTATATACGAAAAGAGGGCGGCGGGGCGCTCTCCGCTTCGTCACGAATGTATTTGTTTTTTTGGTGTTACTGGTGTTGCTTCTTGTTAAAAAGAGCGGATTTTCGCGTGTTTTTGGTAACACCCATGCGTTCTTGAATGTGCTACTGTGGTGTTTTGTCGGTGTTGCCTGTCCGTATGAACCACGCCCTTGTTTTTTCCACTGGAAAAAAATTGCGCCGTGGATGCCGCAAAAGTTCCAGCCGGGAAAGTTGCTGTTGTTGGCGTTACGGCTTTCTGCGGGCTTGCGCACCGGGCTTAGAAGGGCAAGTCGTCCTTGTCGGTGATTTCCCGGAAGCCTGCCGGGTCGGGCGGGTTCTGCAGGGCTTCGGTGTCTATGGCGACCATGCGGCAGTTTCTGCCTCCGAACTTTTTCTGTATCTGATACTTTCCGTGCGGGTCGATCTGTATGATCTCATTCTCTGCCAGCCAGTTCATGGTTTTGCGGTAGGAGAAGCCGCCTTTTTCCAGCGCTTCCCGCAGGATGGTGGGCAGGATAAAGGCCGTGCCGTTCTCAATGCTGCCGTACCTCTGGCCGATGGCGTTGGTGTCGGTGAAACTGTTGGCGTTGGCGCTGATCCAGTCGCTGATGTACTGGGCGGCCTGTTCGTTCACGTCCGGCTGCTCCTGTTCTTGGATGCCTGCCGTGATGCAGTTGGCCATGTGCTGGGCCTCCATCTGCGCCGTTTCGGCGTTCTCTCCGAAGATGCAGCGGGAAAGCATCTGATCTGCAAGGGTCACTGTGGCGACCGCTGCGGTGTGGCTGCCGTTCCGGGTTCCCATGAGCGCCCGGATGCGTTCCAGCACCTCGGCGTACTCGTCTATTATGGCGGCGTCGCCCATGTCCAGAATGTACTGTATGAACGCCGGGCCTGCCCAGCCGCAGTTTAGCGCTGCCTGTTGGTGCATATCGCTGGCGCTGGCCTCATCCTCGAAGGGGGCGCCCACTACTTCCAGCACTCGGGTACTCACGCCGGTCTGGCTGTTCGCCTTGCCTATGGGTTCCTCGCCTGTCGCCAGAATCACGCTGCGCCAGGTGCGCAGCTCCTGCAGGCCGCCGTCCTTGCTGCCCCGGCTGCGCCCGGTGCCGTTGGCCAGCATATACACGATCTTTTCCAAGCCCTCTTGCTTGTTGCCTGCAAGCTGGCGCTCGTCTATGCCGAGCGGGAGGTCGCAGTAAAAGCCGGCCATTCTCTCCAAGGCCACCTGTGTTGCGTTGAAGTTGGCCATGAGCCGTTCCGGGTCGCCCCAGGCAGACAGGGCTGCTTTCAGGGCGGCGGTCTTGCCGCCCCGGCTGCCGCCCCAGTTGTACACGAAGAAGATTCGCTGCTTGATGATCGCCAGCAGGGGGGCGGCGAAGCTGGCGGCCAGTATGAAGCGGAACCGGGGGCGGCTGCGGTGCGGAGCCATGCTTGCCACCCAGGCTTCCAGGGTGCCGTTCTTGCAGTAGGCGGTGGCCCAGCGGGTCATGCTGGGTTCGATGTCCAGCACCATGTCCGGGGCGTGGCCGGGAAGAAAACGGTGGTTTGACTGCCAGCCGAAGGTGGAGGTGCTTTCCTGCAGGCCGAGGGCGTCGATGTTCTCTTGCTCCAAGGCGCCAAGGAAACGCACCACCTGTTTTGCGTTCTCGCTGGTTACGGTGCAGCCCTTGTCCGCCAGCACCGTGATGCTGCGGCTCTGGAAGATCATGGAGCGGGGAAAAATCGCGTCATGCCATTTGCCGTCCCGCTTCCAGGCGACTTCTATCTTTTCTTCGCCGGTGTCGGTCTTTTTAAGGCGCTTGGTCAGTATAATCGGCGTCCTGCAGATGCAGACCGGCTGTTCGGTCTTTTCGTCTATCCGGCTGATGCCGTGATCGCTGTAAAGCCAGCCGGGCGGCTGCCGCAGGTTCTTGGGTGCGCCCTCAATCGCCACTGGGAGGGCGTCGTCGAGGTGTTCCAAGTCCAGGGGCTGCGCTGCTGCCAGCAGTTCTTCCAGCTTGTCCTGGGCGGCTTCCTTGCCCAGGTCGAGGTACAGGGCGGAGGGGTCTTTCGCTCCGCCGTCTGCGCAGGAGAAGGTTTCGACCTCTCCCTCAAAGCCGGCATCTTTCAGAGCGTGGGCGACCTTGCCCAGGAAGGTTTGGCCGCCTTGGTCGGGTTCCTTGTGGATGTAGAGCGTTTCTATCCCTTTGAGGCTTTCCGCCCATTCGGGTTTGAACGTGGAAGCGCCCGGAATGCCCAGGGCGGGGTAGCCGAGGAACCAAAGGGTTTGCGCATCACTCTCTCCCTCCACCAAGATGCAGCTGCCTGCTATTTCTAAACCCTCTTTACGCCAGAGGCCGTAGGGCAGCATATTTCCAGCCGAGCCGAAGCCCCACTTGAACTTGTGCGGCCCCATACGCTTGCGGGTGACCTTGGGTTTGCCGTCCTCGCCAAAGTAGGGGATTTTGACGTAGGGAGTGCCGTCCTTTTCCTTGGCGCTTTCCAGGCTGCAAACCATCCGCAGCCAGTCCGCCGGGAGGTTCTTTTCTTTGGCGTAGTCATCCACGGTGTAGTCCTGTGGGCGAGCCGGTTCTTTTTTGGCTTCGTCCACGCCACGCTCTCGGAGAATCCGCTTGTAGGCGTCGGCGTTGGAGCAGCCGTCCAGCTCCGCTCGGAAGCTGACGTAGTTGCCCGCCTTGCCGCAGGCGAAGCAGACGAATTTGCCGGTTTTGAGATCCACGGAAAAGCTGGGCTTGCGGTCGTCGTGGAAGGGGCAGAGGCTTGTCATGCGCTCTTTTTTATATTCGGGTTTCTGCACGAACTTGCTGTATTCCTCTTTATAGTTCAGCAGCTCGTCAAGATTTACTTTATCCACGGTGTTCCTCCAAGTCGAAAAAAGTTGCGGGCTGCAAGGCTGTTACCCTGCAGCCCGCACTGGGTCAGCCGGAGGCCGTGAAGTTAGAACGGTACATCGTTCTTGTCGCTCACCGGGGCGAAGCCGTCAGCGTCGGTCTGTGCGGCGGTGGGCTGTTCTGCCTCCGCCACCACAGGTACCGTGGAGGCCACGCTCTTGATCCAGGCCACCGTGGGCTTTACCTGTTCGATCTGCGCCGGGGTCAGGTCGCCTGCCTTGGTGAACACGCAGCTGCTGTATGCAATGCCGTCCGCACTCTTTTCCTTCTTGAGCTTGATGGAGGTGAGTACGCTGCTGCTGCGCTTGCCCTTTACCACCAGGCGTTTTGCAACGTAGTCCTTAAAGGCCCGCAGGCTCGTAGGGGGCAGGGAAATCAGAATGGGCAGCATCTCGCCGCTGCGCAGGAGGTAAATGCGGTGACCGTTCTTGCAAGCCTTGCCGTTGCCCTTGCTGCTGCTGCCGAACTGGTTAAAGGGGCAGGTGGCGCAGTCCCGGACTTCGCCGGTCTTAATGTCCAGGCCCTGCTTGCCGTCCGCGCTGCTGCAGTCCGGCACGTTGTTGCTGCCGTCGAATTCGCCGGGCCAGTAGCTGTTGACAGCGTGGTGGTGTACGATCACGCCGGTCAGGGTCTGCACCACTTCGGGGTTGTCCGGGTCGTCGCCGGAAAGCTCAAAGGTCACACTGCCACCGGCAGGAATCTTTACGGTGTCAAAGGGAATCTGGCCGAGGCCGTCCAGTTCTTCCTTGATGAGGTCGGTGACCTCGCTGCTGATGGGTGCCAGAGCGAAGCTCTGAACCGCGGTCAAAGCGGTTTCGTTTGCCATGGTGTTTATCCTCCCTTACTGTTTCCGGCTGCTCTTGCGCCGGGTGATGTCGTTGAAGCTGTACACGTTCACAAGGCCCTCGAATTCCTCGGGAAGCTCGTCATCGTTTTCCTCTGCCAGGTTGCTCATGGCACCCTGCAGGCTCTGTGCGTTGACCGTTTCTTTGATCAGGTCGCCCAGGCCGTTGGAGCGGAGGGCGTCCATCAGTTCGGCGTCCTTACCTGCTGCCTTGCTGTATTTGGTCTTAGGCGTCAGGGTGTAGGAGTAGCCGTTCCGGGTGATCTGCGGGGTTTCGTCCTCGATCATGGCCGTTGCGAGGGCGTCCCGGGCGGCCTCGATGGCCCGGTTGTTGGCCTTGGTTTCCTCTGCCAGGCGGTCTTTTTCATCCAGCAGGGCGCGGTATGCGTCCACCTGTTCGGGAATCGTCATTGTTATTCTTCCTCTCTTTCGGTTAGAAGTAGGTTCGCCAGCTGTCCACTATGGTTTTGGCGATGTCCTCTTTTTTCTCAAGGGCTGCAAGCACCTTGTCGTCGATGCTGTCCTCCACCAGGAGGTGAATGTAGGTCACCGGGTTGCTTTGCCCGATGCGGTGAATCCGCGCCAAAGCCTGCGCGTAGTTCGCATAGTTGTAATCCATGCTGTAAAAAACTGCGGCGCTGGCAGCGTGAAGCGTTATGCCGAGGCCGGCTGTCTGAATCTGCGCCACAAAGACCTTGGTTTCCGGGTTTTGCTGGAAGTCGTCCACTATGCCGCCCCGTTCTGCCTGCGGAACGTCGCCGTAGATCGAGCCGTACTTGATGCCCTTCTTTCGGAGCAGGTTCTCAATGGCTGCAATCTCGGGGCGGAACCGGGCAAAAACCACCAGCTTCTGCCCGGCCTCCTGGACGTAGTCGTCCAGAATGTCCTCCAAGGCGTCCAGTTTGGCCGTGCCGATCTGCTGCGGGCGGGTGCCGTCGTCGGTCTGTGTGAAGCCGCCGGTGAGCTGCATCAAGCGGAGCATTTTGGTCAGCACCGTGGTTGCGGTTATGCTGTCGCCGCCTGCAAGCTCCGCGAAGCTGGACTTTCGGAGTTGGTCGTAGAGCTTGCGCTCCGCCGGGCTGAACTTCACATATCGGTTCTCGAAGGTCTGCGGCGGAAGGTCGAGGCATTCGGCTTTGGTTACGCGGTAGGCTATGGAGTGTTCTTTCTGTATGAGCTGCTCCATGTGCTTGTAGCCTATGATCTGATGCTGTCCGTAGCCGCCCATTACGCAGTAGCGGTTTCGGAAGGCGAAGAAGTTCGAGCCGAAGACCGCCGGGTCTAAAAAGCGGTACTGGCTGTACAAGTCCACGGCGTTGTTTTGCACCGGGGTTCCGCTCAAGGCCAGTTTATAGCGGGCCTTGTCGCCGAGCTTGTGCAGGGCTTTGCTCTGGGCGGCGCTGTGGTTCTTGATGCGCTGGCTTTCGTCGCAGACTATCAGGTCGGCGTCGTACTCCGCCAGGGCGTCAAAGATTCTGTCCCGGTGGGTGCTTTCGTAGTTGATGACCGCGATCTTGAGCGAGGCAAAAGGCCAGACCTCCAAGGCGTCCAGACCTTCCAGGCGCTTTTTCTTTTCCCCGAGCAGGGTTTCGCAGTGGTAGGGGAAAGCGGCGAACTGCTGCAGGTCGTGGGGCCAGACGCTGCACACGCTGGTCGGAGCAACTACCAGCACCCGCTCTATGCGGTGCTGCTGGTACAAGGCGCCCATCGTGGCAATGGCCGTCAGGGTTTTGCCGCAGCCCATCTCAAAGAGAAACCCAAACCCTTTGTGCTGTTCCTTGCTTCCCGAGGTGAGTTGCAGCAGCGCCATGTTGGCACCTCGGATTTGGTGCTGGAACATCCGCGCTCTGACCGGGTACTCTGCAAGCGGTTTCGGCTCTGTGGCATCACGTTGCTGTTCTACCTGGCGGGCGACCTCTGCCAGACGTTCCCGCTCTGCCTCCACAAAATCTGGAAGGGTGAAGCGGTTATGTAAGGCGTTGAGGGCGTCCAGGCTGACCGGGCCGGTCATGGTGCGCGTGGTCTTGTTCCAGCGGAAAATCCCCATGCGCTTGAGTTGGTCGTACCGCAGCGGCTCTATCTCGGCCAGTATGATCTGGCCGTGCTGCAGGGCTATTTTCATTTCTGTATGCGTCCCCTTTCTGTGGTGTTGTCCCTCGTTCCCACCCTCCGCCGCCTGCGCTACTCCACAGGCGGCGGCTTCCAAAAGGGGGCTTTACAGGGTCACCTTGACCTTGCCTGCTGCGATTTCATCCTGCAGGGCGTCCTCCAGGTAGTCCTTGACGATGCTCCGGGCGGCCATCTTCCACATCCCGCCGTCTGCTGCGGTCAGGCTGATGCTGCGGTCATCGTAGACCCGGAACACAAACTCGCTTTCGGGCTGCTCTACTTCCTGGAAGGTACGGTAAGGCGCCAGGGTTACGATGGGGCGGACTGCCTTGTTCTCTACAAAGCTGACACCCTTGCGCACCTGCACCGTCTGCGTGATGCCGTTGTCGTCGCTTTTGACGCTCTGGTCAAAGCTCATGTGGGAAAGCAGGTCGAGGATATAATCCACGTCGTTTTTCTCGCCCTCGGGCGCCCGCTGGAACATGGAGCGGAGCTTGATCATCGCTTCGTCGAAGCTCCAGCGCACATCCTCCACCAGCGGCGGGAGGTCGCTGGCTGTTGCGTGGTAGGGCTGCCAGCGGTGCAGGTCGTCCTCGGGGTTCGGCGTGGTAAAAACCTCCACGCCGCCGTAGGTATTGCAGGAAACGTAGAGCGGCGGATTCTCGGTCTGGCTGTCCACCTCGCTCTTGATAAGTACCACCAGGGCGTTCAAGCTGCGGGTATTGACCTTCTCAGGCTTGGGAAGCTCGAGCGGCTCAATCTCGGTGCAACTGCCGCCGGTCACCATGAATCTGCGTCCGTTGATGTCTACCTTTTCCGGCTCTGCGGCCTTCTTGCCCAGCTCGGCGAGGGTGTTGATTGCGTCCGCGAGGAAGCTGTTCTTGATCTCCATCTTGTGTTCCTTTCTTTATGCAGTGTGAATGTCGGCAAACTTGAGAACCTTGCGCTCCGGGGCCTCGCCACCGTAGGTGTCGAACTGGCCGGGAATCTGCGGGGTAAGCTCCACAGCTACGGTGTGGCCGCCCTCCTGGCCGACCGCAAGGGCGGTCTTGACCGGGTGCAGGGCTGCCAGGGTGCTGGAAGCGGTGGCGCTCACCTCAACGTGCTGGCGTTCCTCGTCCGGCTCCAAAGTGATCTTGACCGTGATGGTGCGCTTGGCGGTGGCCTTGGTATTCGGGTCGCTGATGTTCTGAATCACGCGGCCCATCTCGTAGTCCAGGCGCTCCTTGATGGCGCCGTTGGCCATGTCAATCAGGCTGCTTGCTTTGGTCTGTTCCATGTCGTGTGCCTCCTTTGGCTTTGTGGGTGGATGTTCGGGCAGGGGCTGCGGCCTCACCTTCTTTCGTGGGTGTAGTCCAGCAGGCGGCGAAGAGCCAGGCCGAGGTTGTAGCCCAGGCGGTCAAGTCGCCCGGCCTGGTCGAGAGCCAGGAAAATCCAAGCTGCAAGCACCAGGGCTTCGTAGACCAGCACCCCGGTATAAAGCGGGGCGCGAGCTGCGGCCTGGCCTGCGGTGCAGCCGAACTTCATCAAAAGTCTTTCCATTTCCTTCGTTGCCTCCTGTTTAGTTTCTTGTATCAGCAGTGTTGAAAGCCTGGGGGAAAGTGTGGAAAAATCACCTCTTTTCGGGCGTTTCCCGTGTCCGGGGTTTCTCGCTCACAGCTGCCAGAGTTTGGTAGGCCGGGGCGGTGTTTGCAGTGTACGGCACCCGGATGCCCGCAGTTGTGCTGCGGGTGGTGCCGTCTGGGAAGTGGTTCGTGATCTTCATGTGGGTCACCTCACCCTGCCCGCTCGGTGATGCTGCGCTGGGTAGCCATGCCCAGCATCACGCCGTTCAAGACCAGCTGCTCTTCCCGGGTTGCGCTCTTGAAGGCTGCAACCACTGCCGCGATCTCGGCGGCGCTGGGGGCGTTGTTCTTCTCTGCGGTGTTGTTCTTCATGTTGCTGGTTCACCTCCGTGTGGTTTCTATAACCGAAGCTTCAAGCTTCGGTTACGCAAGTATAATACTTCGATTATCGAAAAAAGTCAAGCAGAAAAATCGCTTTTAGACTTGAATTGTCGAAATTTTGTGGTAATATAGGAACCACAAGAAAGGAGGTGATTTGAATGACCGAAAATGAACGTGTAAAGGCCGTGCGCCAGGCGCTGGGGCTAAGCCAGCAGGAATTTGGTTCTAGAATTGGAATTAAAATCTCCGCTATGTCGTACCTTGAAAGCGGGAAAAGCCGCTTGACGGAATCAAACGCGATTCTGATCTGCAAGGAGTTCAACGTCAGCCGTGAATGGCTGCTGAATGGCACCGGGGAGATGTTTCTGCCGGAAAGTTCCGGCGCTGTGGACGCCCTGGCCGCGCAGTACGATCTGACGCCGTTGGAGCGGGACATGGTAGAAAATTACTGCAAGCTGTCCAAAGCCCAGCGCCAGGCGTTCTGGGATGTGATGCAAAAAATCGTTGGTTCCTCTGCGCAATCCGGAAGCGCAGAGATCTCTCCGCCTGGTTCAGGGGTAGCGGCTGCCGAGGCCGCCTACGAAAAGAACTTTGGTACTGCATCCGGCACCCCAGATGCCGAAGCTATGAGTATGCACGAAGACACCGGGTAAAATGAAAAAAGACCACACCCCAACCGGGGCGTGGTCTTTGGTGGTAAACAGAAAGGAGGCTTTATTGTGGGCGTTCGTGCAAGAAAATCTTTTAAGGCTGGCCCCGCCCGGGTGACGTTCAGCAAGTCGGGCGTATCAACCAGCGTTGGAGTGAAGGGCGTTCGTGTTGGCAAAATGGCAAACGGAAAAACCCGGACGACCCTCTCGGTTCCTGGTACTGGTATCAGCTATGTGTCCGAGAGCGGGAAATCTGGCGGTCTTGACGATGTGGAGGCGCAGCCCAGCGGGGACGGTCTTTGGTTTGACGTCTTTATGGGAGGGATTCTTCCTGTTTTGAGCATTTTAATGCTGTTGATTTCCGTTGTCTATCCAGTATTCATCTTTATCTGCATCGGAGCTGCTATTTCTGCCGTGCTGTTTATCAAGAGCGCAAAAAGAAAAATTGCTGCCCGCTGGGCAGCAAAGCGTGAATGTTCTGAAGCTAAATAAAAAGCGCCGACCCTCTGGAAAGGGTCAGCGCTGGGGCCAGTGCTACAAAATATAAAAGGGTGAGGCGGCTGCTTCCTGCTGGAACAGGGACTGCGCCACAAAGCACGGGCAGTTGGCATGGAACCGACTGCCTTTATTGTAGCACGTCGCCCTGAATTTGAAAAGGGGTGATTTTTAATGCGTGATATGGATTCCGCCCGCCTGCGGGTGGTGTGCTATGTCCGCGTCAGCACGAGAGAGCAGGCCGAAAAAGGCTATTCTGTCAGCGAGCAGCAGGATCGTCTAAAGGCGTACTGTATGGCGAAGGACTGGGTGGTCGCCCAGGTCATCACCGATCCGGGCTTCTCGGGGGCAAAACTTGAGCGCCCTGGTATGCAGCAGCTGATCTCCCTTGTGCAGGCGAAAAAGTGCGATGCTGTTTTGGTCTGGAAGCTGGACAGGCTTTCCCGTTCCCAAAAGGATACACTGTATCTGATCGAGGACGTGTTCCTGAAGAACGGCTGCGCCTTTGTTTCTATGAACGAGAACTTTGATACTTCCACGGCCTTTGGCCGGGCAATGATTGGCATCCTGTCTGTGTTCGCCCAACTGGAACGTGAACAGATCCGGGAACGCATGGCGGTTGGCCGTGTCGGTAGGGCAAAGGCCGGCCTCTTCCACGGCGGCGGCTTTGCTCCCATCGGCTACGACTATAAAACCATTGCCGAGGGCGGCGCTGGGCTTGTCGTGAATGAGTATGAAGCAATGCAGGTGCGGGAGGTGTTCTCTCTATACCTCCAAGGCTGGCCGGTGAACCGCATCCGTAAATATATGGCTGCACGCTACACCACGAAGGATGGCGACTGGGGTTCTGATACTACGGTGAGGGACGTCCTCAAAAACCCGCTGTACACCGGGAAGATAAACTGGGCAAAAAAGGTATACGACGGCCAGCATGAGCCGCTGATCTCGCAGGAAACCTTTGACGCCGCTGCTGCCCGGCTTGCCACCTCAAGCTGGAAGCGTACCAGCTCGGATGGCATGGAGCGGGATTCTCCGTTCAAATCCACCCACCTGCTGGGCGGCATTATTTGGTGCGCCCGCTGCGGCGCCCGGTACTTTGCCAGCGGCAATTACTCGGGCAGGGGCGAGAATAAGCGCTACTGGCCATACTACGTTTGTTACTCCAGGGCAAAATCCGCAAAGCACATGATCCGCGACCCAAACTGCCGGAATGACCGTTGGGCGGTGGCGAAGCTGGACGCTGTTATAGAGGGCGAGATTCGGAAGCTTGCGTTTGACCCGGCGGCGCTTGAGCTGGCGGTGTCCGGGCCGCAGCAGGACGAAGATGTAGCCCAGCGCCGGGCTGCGCTGCAACAGCACCTGGACGACCTGCGGGCGCAGATGGGGCGTGTTTTGGACTTGTACCAGATGGGCGGCTCGCTGCCTGCCTCTATGGTCGGAGACCGTGTGGCAAAGCTCCAGGCGGAAATTGACGGCGTGGAAGCTGCCCTGGCGGAGGCCGTAGAGGAACCGCCCGCCAAGCGCCTGGATGCTGCCCGGGATGCCCTGGTAGGGGCAGAGGACGTTCTGGACAATGGCACTCTGGACGAAAGGCGGGAGCTTGTCCACAGCCTCATCCACCGCATAGATCTGGACGGGGAAAATATTGATATACATTGGAGCTTCGCCCCGGAAACATGAGCAGGTGTTATATATGGAAAAACTACATTTCAAGGTTGAATCCCCTGCAAACTTTGTCAAGCTGGCCTGTACCATTCTTTTTGAGCGAAAAGAAAAGCTGCTGGAAGATTACGGCTCTACTTGGCATGATGTGTTTGACGGGGATGCAGGAAATCAACATTTTCAACGGTTCATGGAAGACCTGTTTCCGAACGGCTGCGTTGTTGGGGAAAGCGAACTGAATCTGATAACAGACCGGGCAGTTCATTTTCTGAAAACGGATGAGGCTTGCCTTGATATAAAAGCGAACCATGACAAAGCGCGCTTTACATATTGGGTTTATTTTGCTCCTGAGCATAAGGTTTACGCGTGCAGTTTTGCGCGGCACGAGGAAACCATTATTGATATTCTCACCGCATTTTTTGGCAAGTCGATTGGGGATTATAGTTTGTGCGCCTTGAAACAGTTTATTCTAAATTCCTTTGAGATTAAATCCGATAATTCATCTGTGCGCTCAATCGCAGAGGATGTGCAATATATCCAAGAATCAGCTTTCTTTAGAAGCATTGGAGCGTACAAAACATAAAAACAAAGGCCGTCCGTACTGGGCGGCCTTTGTGCTTAGATTGCGGAATCGCTGAATTTACGCGCACTTTTCGCTGACTTTTTGCAAAACGCGCGGGTAACGCGATTTTGTTGACGCCGACAAAATCGGCGAGATGTTCCCGGCGTTTATGTCGGGAGCTTGGGCGGGTTACTTGTCTACCCTGATATAACTACTGCAAACCTCCACATGCCTCGTCCTCGGGAAAAGGTCCACCGGCTGCACCTTTTCTGCCCGATACCCATGTTCTTCCAGCCACTTGGCATCCCGGGCGGCGGTGGAGGGGTTGCAGCTGACATAGACCACCCGGCGGGGGGACATGGTGACGACAGCGGAAAGAGTTGCTTCGTCACAGCCTTTGCGGGGCGGGTCGAGCATCACAACATCCGGGTGCAGGCCCTCGGCGGCAAGCTGAGAGGCCGCCTTACCAGCATCGGCGCAGAAGAAGCGGCTCTTTGCGGCTGTGGCATCACCCATGCGGGCAGCATTGGCCTTGGCGCTTTCGATGGCCTCAGGCACGATCTCCACGCCGATGAGCTCCCGGCAATGGTCTGCCATGGACAGGCCAATGGTGCCCATGCCGCAGTAGAGATCCAGCAGCAGGTCATCCGGGGTCAACTGAGCATATTCTGCGGCAATGCCATAGAGCTGCTCAGCGGCCAGGGTGTTGACCTGATAGAACGACAAGGGGCCCAGCTGCACCGGAACGCCGCAGAGGGTGTCCTCGATGAACCCGGGGCCGTACAGGGTGTGGGTCTCGCTGCCCAGAATCACATTGGTGTTTCTGGCGTTGACATTGATCAGGATGGTGGCGATATCGGAAAACTGCGCAGTCAGTGCGCGGCAAAGCTCCTCTGCGTGGGGCAGCTTTGCCCGGGTGCAGACCAGACAGACCATGATCTGGCCGCTGTGGACACCCCGGCGCAGAAACACATGACGCACCAGCCCCTTGCCTGTCTGCTCATCGTAGGGCTGAATGTTGTGGGCGGCAAAGAAATCGCAGAGGGTATTGCCGATCTCGTTCAGCACATCCGGCTGCAGCTTGCAGTCGGGGCAGGGTACAATGCGGTGGGTGCGCCCGGCGTAGAAACCGATGCAGGGCTTGCCATTCTTATCACAGCCCACCGGGAATTGAACCTTATTGCGGTAGCGGTCGATCTCGGGGGAGGGGAGGGGCGGCAGCACGGGTACATCCAGCCCGCCAATGCGGCGGAAAGCATCGGTAACGCTTTCGCCCTTGGCGCGCAGTTCAGCGGCATAATCCAGATGCCGCAGGCTGCAGCCACCGCAGGGGCCGGCCACTGCACAATCTACCGGGATACGGTCAGGCGAGGGAGTCTGAATGGCATCCAGAATACCGAAAGCGTAGCGGCCGCAATCTTTGACGATGCGGATGGCGGCAACGTCACCGGGGGCGGTGCCGGGTATGAACACAGCCTCGCCGTCCGGGCTGTGAGCAACGCCGCTGCCATCGTTGGACAGGCGCTCAATGGTCAGGGTCAGCACCTGATTTTTTTGTAAGGGCATGGAAATTCTCCTTTGGAATGGGATTGGGTCAGGCTTCTTCCGAAGCGGGGGCATCTGCATTTTCGCTCTGGGCGGCAATGTATTTGCTGGGCGGCGTCCCCTTGGCCCGCTTGAAGACCCGGGAAAAATAGAACTGGTCAAAGAAGCCCACCGAGATGGCGACCTCTGCAATGGAAAGGTTGCCGGCCCTCAGTAGCTTGCAGGCTTCGTTGATGCGGTATTCGGTCAGATAATCGATGGGGCTCTTGCCCACATTGAGCATAAACACCCGGTACAGATGACTGCGGGAAACGCCCACGCTCTTAGCGACATCGTCGATGGAGATGTCGTGCGAATAGTTGAACTGGATGTATTTGATGGCATTCAGCACATATTGATTGGAGGAGGAAGCGTTGTGGGGGCGCGTCTCGCTGGTCTCCTTCATCAGGGCAGAGATGAACAGGTAGAGGTACCCCACCATAGCAGCCTCATCCTGAGGCTCTAACCCACGGGAAGAATAGATGTTGGTCAGAGCTGCCCGCATTCCCTCCGGGTCCTGCGTGTGGTGCACAGGAGCAGTGTCGGTAAAGGGCAGCTGTGCCGCCAGTTTGTGAGCGCAGGCACCGTTGAAGCCGACCCAGCTGTACTCCCAGGGCTGCTGCTCATCGGCAGAGTAGCGGATGAGCTGACTGGGCCGGGCAAAGAACAGATCCCCCGGCACGACCTCAAAGGTCTTGCCGCCCACTTCAAAGGTGCCCTTGCCCGAGACCACCAGATGGATCAGGTAGTGATCCCGGATACCGGGGCCCCAGGTTTGGCCCGGGGCACAGCGCTCCAGACCACAGTTGAAGATGGATAATTCAATATTATTGGTGTAATTCTGCTTGAAGGACTGCTTGTAGACATCTGCCATGATCGTTTCCTCCAGTTGACCGCATTCTTGTTCCCAGTATATCATAACTGTATCTGCAAATTCAACAAAAGTACATCCGAAACTTTGGTTTTCGCGCTGAAATTGGATTTTTTGCGGATTCAAATTGCAAAAGAGGGCGGAATGAAGTACAATAAGGCTAACCCAAGTGCATGGACCCTTCATGCACGGACTTTGCGGAGAACGTTTGTGGAGGAGGAACGGCCATGGCGACCAGTGCACAACTCAGACGGGAGATCCTTGCGGGGCAGTGGGACGAAGCGCTCTGCACGCTCTATGGCACAGAACCGGCGGTGCTGGTCCGCCAGCGGCAGCGGTATGCCGCCGCGCTGGAACAGTTTGAGCTTTACTATGGCCCCGGGCGGCAGGCGCATGTTTACTCGGCTCCGGGCCGGGCGGAGCTGGGCGGCAACCACACCGATCATCAGCACGGGTATGGTCTTGCGGCAGCGGTGACGCTGGATCTGGTTGCAGTGGCATCCCCCAGTGACGACGGTTTTATCCGGGTCAAATCCCGGGGCTTCAACAAGCTGGATGTCATTGATCTGAGCGAGGCCGAGCCTCAGCAGGGAGAGAGCACCCATTCGGCCAGCCTGATCCGGGGCATTGCGGAAGGTTTCCGGGCACAGGGAAAGACGGTGGGTGGCTTCGATGCCTATACCGCCAGCGACGTGCTCCGGGGCAGCGGGCTTTCCAGCTCTGCGGCCTTCGAGATGGGAATGGCGGCCATCTTGAACGGGGAATATGGCTGTGGCCTGACTGCGCCGGAGCTGGCAAAGATCTGCCAGTATGCGGAAAATACATATTTCGGAAAACCAAGCGGCCTGTTGGATCAGCTGACCAGTGCCGTGGGCGGGGTCATCTTTGCGGATTTTGCCGACCCAAAGAAGCCCCGGATAGAAAAGATCCACACCGCAGGGTTGCTCCCGGTGGGCATGACCCTTTGCGTGACCGATACCCGGGGCAGTCACAGCGAGCTGACCGGTGAATTTGCGGCCATCCGGCATGAAATGGAATCGGTGGCGGCCTGTCTGGGCGGTAAGGTGTTGGGACAGGTCAAGGAGCAGGAGTTCTGGACGGCTCTGCCGCGCCTGCGCAGGGCCTGCGGGGATCGTGCTGTTCTGCGTGCGGTCCACTATTTTGAGGAGAATGCCCGCGCATTGGCCCAGCGGAATGCCCTGGTCAGCGGGGATTTCAATGCCTTCCTGCAGCTGATTCTGGAAAGCGGACATGCCTCTTTTGCCCTGTGCCAGAACGTTTACTGCTCCACAGACGTACGGCATCAGGGGCTCTCGGTGGCGCTTGCCCTCAGTCAGACTCTGCTGGAGGGGCAGGGGGGAGCCTGGCGGATGCAGGGCGGCGGCTTTGCAGGGACCATTCAGGCATTTGTACCCGGTATGCTGACGGCAAAGTATCACGACGCGATAGAAAAGGTGTTCGGTGCGGGCAGCTGCTATCTGCTCCGTCTGCGGGAGCAGGGGGCCCTGCGGGTCGTTTGAACATCTGGAAGCGGCCAAATAAAAAGAGCTTCACACTCCGGCAGAAGCCGGAATCGTGAAGCTCTTTCATGTTACAGGAAAAACGGCTCAGATACCGCGCTGCTGCTGTTTTTGGCGTATTTCATCCGTGAAATTAGAAACGGCAGAGAAGGTATCATCGTGATAACCGAACCAGTTGGACAGGTTCTTGTAAATGTTTTCTACAAATCGGTAGCCGGAAACAACAACATTGAACAGGAGCAGAGGCACAAACGAGATGGAAATGGAGAGGATCCCCCCCTGAAAGAAGAAATCGTCCAGGTGGAGGTTATCAGTAAAGCTGTCCAATGCATCTCCCAGTTCTCCGCCGCCAAAGATCTCCGGCAGCTCTTCTTCCGGAAGCGTTGCATAAGATGCAGGCATACGCAAGTTTTCCATAAAAGGCTCCTTTCAAAGATTTACTCAGGCGGCCAGAGCTGCTGTACCTGCGGCCTGTGCCTGATTTTTGGCTTCGCTCTCGTTGTAGATATTCCGCATATCGTTGTAGATGGACAGGAAGCTCTCAATGGCAGACCTAGCCCAGTAGTAGACATAAACGCCTGCAAAACCGGCAGCAACCACAGTCATGGTCTTGCCCACGGGAGTCTGGCGGCCCCAATAATGCTCAATGGCACCCATCGTGGTCAGACCATCGTTCCGCATGTCAATGATACCGGCAATGGTGTTGCTGATGGCAGCCTGACCCAGCATACGTACCAGGTTGACACCGACATTGACGGTGAAATTCAGGACATCCTGCGCGTTGATATTCAGCTCAAAAGCGCCGCCAACGGTGTAGACCATTTCATCTTCGGAGAGAACCGCATAGGATGCGGGCAGCTGCATCGTGCTCTGATAGGTAAATTCCATGGTGGAAAACTCCTTTCGTTCGTAAAATCCGCGCAAAGGCGGACGTGAAGCTAATTGGATTATAGCATAATTGCCCAAAAACAACAAGAGAGCGATGAAACCCAAAATGCGAAAGAATTGTGAAGATACTGTGGCCGTTCTGTAAAAAAGAAACGGTTCTGCGCGGAAATATGTGGAACGTCCTGTGCGGGATGCGGCGAAAAAATGTTGTGTGAAAATTGAAAATAATGCAAAAAGAGACGGCGGGCACCAGTTCCTCCGGAAAGGAGGGGGCCAGGGCCTGCCGTCTTTGTATGGGGAGAAAAGAAGAAGGAACGTTTTAGCGGTCTGCCGCAGCCGGGATCCGATCATACAGTGCTGTCAGATCGGCAATATGCTCGGCCAGCAGACTGGTAAGCGGGGTATCCAGCCGCCACTGCCAGTTGGCTCCCTGGGTGCTGGGAGTGTTGATGCGGGCCTCCGCGCCCAGATGCAGCCAGTCGGCCATGGGGATGATGGCCATATCCGAAACACTGGCAAGGCAGGCGCAGATCATGGCCTCTGTCAGATCCTCGGGCAGGCAGCGCAGGTAACGGCAGGCATAGTGGACATCCTCGGGGCTGGCAGACTGCCGCCAGCCTTCGGTGGTCACATTGTCATGGGTGCCGGTGTAGACCACGCTGTTGTGAGGGTAGGTGTAGGGAAGATAGTTGCCCGGTTCCCGGCTGTCAAAGGCAAACTGCATGATCTTCATGCCCGGATAGCCGCTGGCAGCCAGCATAGTCTTGACCTCTGGGGTCAGGTATCCCAGATCCTCTGCAATGATGCCGCCCTGACCCAGGGTCTCGTGGATGGCATTGATGAAGGCGCGATCCGGCCCCTTTTCCCAGTGGCCACCCGCCGCCGTCTTGTTTCCGGCAGGGATGGCGTAGTAGCTCTCAAAACCACGGAAGTGGTCGATGCGCACGACATCATAAATGGAAGTAGCGTGCTGCATCCGGCGCTTCCACCAGGCGAAATCCTCGGCCTTGTGGCGGGGCCAGTCGTAGAGCGGATTGCCCCAGAGCTGACCGTCTGCCGCAAAGGCATCCGGGGGGCAGCCTGCCACCTGCGTCAGGTGGGTCTGGCCGTCGGTCTGGAAAAGCTCCGGCCGCGTCCACAGATCGCTGGAATCCGGGCTAACGTAGATGGGAATATCGCCCACCAGTTGGATGCCCTTGCCGTTGGCAGAGGCTTTCAGGGCGTTCCACTGGGTGTAGAAGAAGAACTGCACCGCCTTGAAATAATCCACCTGCCCGGCCAGACGCTCCCTGGCAGCGGCTACGGCAGCGGGCTGGCGGGTGCGCAGGTCATCCGGCCAGTCACACAGGCCTGCCTGTCCCTGTTCGGCCTTGATGGCCATGAACAGGGCGTAATCGTCCAGCCAGAAGCTCTGTGCCGTGCAGAAGTCTTTGTACTCTGCGCTGGCTGCAGCCAACAGACGGTCAGCAGCTTTTTGCAGCACCACCGGGCGCTGCTGGTAGAGCACGCCATAATCCACCGGGCCAACCGGAACCTCAGCGGGAATCTCATCAGCGGTCAGATAGCCCTGCTCGTGCAGGACACGGAAATCGATAAAGTAGGGGTTCCCGGCAAAGGCGGAAAAGCTCTGGTAGGGGCTGTCACCGTAGCCGGTGGGGCCAATGGGTAGGATCTGCCAATAGGTCTGCTTTGCACGGGCCAGAAAATCCACGAACGCAAAGGCTTCTTTCCCCAGCGTGCCGATGCCAAAGGGTCCCGGCAGACTAAAAACGGGCATCAGAATGCCGCATGCTCGCATGGTGAACTCCTCCTTAACCCTTGACAGCGCCTGCAACAACACCCTCAATGATGTATTTCTGGCAGGTCATGTACAGGATGATGATGGGGATGATGGCAATGATGATGCAGGCCATCATGGGAGCCAGTTCCACGCGGCCATAACCGCCGCGGAAGTACTGGATCGCCATGGGGATGGTGCGGTACTTCTTGATATCCAGCACCAGAGTGGGCAGCAGGTAGTCGTTCCAGACCCACATGGTTTCCAGAATGGCGGTGGAGATCATGGTAGGCTTCAGGATGGGGAACACGACCTTGAAGAAGATCTGGATGGGGTTGCAGCCGTCGATCATGGCCGCTTCCTCAATCTCCATGGGAACGCTCTTCATAAAGCCGGTGAACATGAACACGGCCAGACCGGCACCAAAGCCCAGGTAGATGATGCAGATGTTCCAGGGAGTGTTCAGGTTGAGGGTATCTGCGGTCTTGGACAGAGTGAACATGACCATCTGGAAGGGGACGACCATCGAGAACACGATGAGCAGGTTCATAAACTTGCTGAGCTTGTTGTTCACCCGGGTCAGGTACCAGCCTGTCATGGAGCAGCACAGCAGGATGAGGGCCACACTGGAAACGGTAATGACGAGGCTGTAGCCCAGACTGGAAAGGAAGCCCATTTTGATCACGCCGTAGACGTAGTTGGAAAGGCCAGCAAAGGTCTCACTGGTGGGCAGCTGGAACACGGTAGAGGTGGTAAAGGTACCCTCTTTTTTCAGGCTGTTCAGCAGGATCAGGACGATGGGGTAGATCCACAGCAGGCAAAGCAGGGCCATGATGACGGTGAGAATGTTATCCCACAACTTTTTCTGTTTAATCATTACTGCTGGACCTCCTTAGAACGGGTGAAGTGGAGCTGCGCCAGAGAGATGACCACAACGATCAGGAAGAATACCACAGCCTTTGCCTGGCCGATGCCCTTCCACTGAGCACCGGAGCGGCCATAGAAGGTATTGTAGATGTTCAAGGCCAGCATTTCACTGGCGTTGGCAGGTTCGCCTGCGGTCAGAGCAACGTTCTGGTCGAACAGCTTAAAGCTGTTGGTCAGGGTCAGGAAGGTGCAGATGGTGATGCTGGGCATGACCATGGGCAGCTTGATCTTGAACAGGATCTCGCGGTCAGAGGCACCGTCGATCTTGGCTGCTTCGATCAGGTCGCCGGGCACGCTCTGCAGACCGGCAACGTAGATGATCATCATGTAGCCGATCTGCTGCCAGCACATCAGAATGACCAGACCGACGAAACCGGCCTTGGCATCCAGTGCCAGCAGGGGCTTTTGCAGGTTTGCCAGCACGCCGTTGAGCAGGATCTGCCAGATGTAGCCCAGCAGGATGCCGCCGATCAGGTTGGGCATAAAGTAGACGGTACGGAAGATGTTGGTGCCCTTGATGCCGCGGGTCAGCACGATTGCAATGGCAAAGGCACAGACATTGATAAGCACAGTGGAGATCACGGTAAACGCTGCCGTAAAGCCGAACGCATGCAGGAACGTGGAATCCTGGAACACGGAAATATAGTTCTGGATGCCCACAAAGGTGGTCTTGCTCACGGTGGTGAAGCGCTGGAAGGAAAGGAAGATGCCCCAGATAAAGGGCCAGATAAAGCCGATGATGAACGCGATCAGCGTAGGAAGCACGAACACCGGCCAATATTTGCTGATGGCCTTTTGCATGATATACCTCCAAAACAAAAGGAGGCGGGCGAACAGCTCGCCCGCCTCCCATTACGGTTTACACAAATAAAAGGGGAAAGAGAAAACCGAGAATGCTTAGCCGTTTGCCAGCTTGTACTCCTTAGCCCAGCCATCGACGAAAGCGGTCACAACGCCGTTCCAGTCGCCGGTGCCTGCTGCGTAAGCGGTCAGAGCGGAACCAACGCCGTTCTTCCACTCCTCGGAAGGCATGGTGGAGAAGCACCAGTCAACACTGGTCTTGCCAGCTGCAACGTAGTCGTTTGCAATGGCGATCAGGGGGTTGGTGGAATCCTTTGCAGCCTTGAAGGGGATGACAAAGCCCATATCATCAGCCATTGCGCTGGTGCCGGTCTCGGAGGTGACACACCAGTACAGGAAGTCCAGAGTAGCCTGAATGTCCTCGTCAGAAGAGGTGTTGTTCACGCACCAGAAGTTCTCGGAACCGGTGCACAGGCCCTGATTCTCTTCGCCGTCAACACCGATGTAGATGGGCAGCATACCCAGGTTGTCGTCGCCCAGATCCTTCACATCGCTGTAAGCCCAGGTGCCGTTCTGATAGAAGACAGCCTTTTTACCAACAAACTCTGCCACGGCATCGTTGCCGGTCTTGGAAGCCAGCAGCGTGGGGTCGCAGGTAGAATCGGTGATGTACAGATCCCAGATCTGCTTGTAGTTGTCGAGGTAGGTGCCCTTGATAGCGTCGGTGGAGCCGATGCCGTCTGCCTTGTACTCGTAGTAGATGGGCAGGTTTGCCAGATGGGTCTTGAAGCGCCAGTCAGAAGAACCATCCATACCGGCAGAGGTGAAAGCGCCATCCACGCCCAGCTCAGCCTTGCGTGCCTGGATATCATCGGCGACCTTCTTCAGATCGTCAAAGCCCTTGATGTCGTCCTGGGTGTAGCCAGCGGCAGTCAGCAGCTCCTTGTTGTAGATGATGCCGTAGGTCTCAATGACGTATGCAATGCTGGTGACAGCGTCGCCGTCCTTCAGGGCGAAGGAGTCGCTGGTCAGCTCGCCGTACAGCTTGCTGCCGGACAGGTCGTAGCAGTAATCCTTCCAGTTGGCCAGACCCACAGGACCGTTGACCTGGAACAGGGTAGGAGCCTCGCTCTTCTCCATCTCGCTCATCAGGGTGGTCTCGTACTGACCGGAAGCAGCAGTCACAACGGTCACAGGCACGCCGGTCTCCTTGGTGTACTCAGCAGCCAGGTCCTGCCAGGCCTGATCCTGCTCGGGCTTGAAGTTCAGGTAGTAGACCTTGCCGTCAGCCTTTGCAGCGGTCTCGGAACCGGCAGCAGAGCTGGCAGTGGAGGAAGCGGTGGAGCTGGACGAACCACCACAGGCGGCCAGGCCCAGAGCAGCGGTAGAAGCGCCTGCGACCTTCAGAAAGTTACGACGAGAGATCATCTTTTTCATAGTAGTACTCCTTCTTCTTTTGGTTAATATCTGCCACCGTCCACAGCATGAGGACGGAAGTTAGACTGAATAGTTCCGGCGGCAGGGGCAAACGCTTTCGCCCTGCTGCAATTCCGGCTGGAGCGTGACGGTCTGGGCCGGGGCTCCGTGTTCGATCTGCCGCACCAGCAGCTCGATGCTCTGCAGTGCGATCTGTTCACTGGGCTGGACGATGGTGGTCATCACCGGCACGCAGTAGCGGGACATCGTGATGCCATCAAAACCGATCACTGAGACATCCTCCGGCACCCGCATACCTGCACTTACCAGCGCCCGGATGGCACCAAAGGCGATCACATCGCTCATGGCAAACAAGGCAGTGAACTCGGCCCGGCGGGCCAGCAGACTGTTCATGGCGTGGTAGGCGGACTCGAAATCGTAGTTGGACAGGCCATAGAGCTTATCGTCAAGGACAAGCCCTGCGTCCTCCATGGCATCCTGCGCACCCAGACGACGCATCCGGCTGGGAAAGCTGGTGGCCGGGCCGCCCAGCACCGCGATCTTGCGGTGACCCTGTGCGATGAGATGGGAGACTGCCGCTTTTGCTGCGGCCCGGTCATCCACACCCACCATCGAGAGGTTGGGAAAGTCCAATTCATTGGAGACTAGTGTGGCCAGCACGGAGGGAACGGAGATGTTTGCAAAGCCGTTCTGGAAGTTCGTGACACTGCCGCCCAGAAAGATCATGCCCTTAGGCTTGATCTCCCGCAGGATCTTCTCGGCAGCATCGATCTCGTTGGCGTTCTCGTCTAGGTAGGAGACGATGCCGTTGTACCCATACAGGGTAGCGGCCCGCTGCAGCTGAACGAGGAAGTCGGAGAAGAAGATGTTCCGGGTCCCCTTGACCACGAACACCAGGCTACGGGATTGCTGGATCTTCAGCTGCCGCGCGTTGGTGTTGGGGGTAAAGCCTGCCTCCCGCATAACCTTGAGCACATGCTCCTTGGTCTCGGGCCGGACATCCGGCCGATCATTGATGACGCGCGAAATGGTGCTGACAGAACAGCCGCTGATGCGGGCAATGTCCTTGATCGTCATATCGCGTGCCCTCGCTTTCGGTTGGATTTTCGGGAACGGTGTCGGGAACGTTTCCAGTGGCTATAGTATGGCACATTTTGTTCAAAAAATCAATCATGTTGGAGCGATTTCGTGAAATGTGTACAAAGAATCGGTTTGACGTTGTGCAGTTTGATTTGCCAACACATCAAAACGCCGGTTGATTTCGGAAATTTCCGGTAACAGTCCAGGAAATGCCGGAAAAACCGTACCGGTTTGTAACTTTTTGACCGCTGGATGCACATTCCCGGATAACTGTGTTGTGTGCCAAGGCCTCTCGTGCTATACTGGAAAGCGAAGGAGGGGAAGAGCAATGATTTTATCCTTGCAGGGCTGCATGGCGGTAGGGAAAACCACAGCGGCCCGCTATCTGCAAGCGCATGACCCGCAGCTGCATGTCTGCTTTGAGGACAACGCGGCGGTCATCGCCGAAGTGAAACACCGGGGGCTGGATAAAAACTGCTATGCGGATTATCTGGAGATCCAGCGGCTCTTTCTGCAAAATGAGGTGTGCCGGTGGCAGGAAGCACAAAAATACCCCTGCACCGTGATGGATTTCGGCGCAGAGGAGATCGTGTTCTATACGCTCCACTATCCCAAAAGCAAAGGATTGGATTGGGGTGTGGAGGAGCTCCGGCGGGCATTGGCACCGGAACTGGCGGCGGCCCAAGGGTGTATGCCGGAGCACATTTTGTTTTTGGATGCGTCCGACGAGACGCTGCGGACCCGCAAAGAGGGGGATACCGTGCGCACAAGGGGATTCTTTGAACATTACCGGAACCAGCTTCTGCCACTGAAGCGGGAATGGTTCCGGAACCGGGAGGACACGACCTTTTTACAGACCGACGGCCTGACGGCAGAGCAGGAAGGGGAGGCGGTCCTCCGTTGGTGCACACAATGGATCGGGATGAACCGCTGAGCGGAAAAAGGCCCCATCTCCGAGGGGGCTGTCACCGCAGGTGACTGGGGGAGTTTATACAAACAAAAAAGCGCTTTCACCTTGTCATCGGTGAAAGCGCTTTGCTGATTGCTGATTATTTTGAATGGGTTGATAAAGTTCTGATTAGTCGCTGACGTAGGGCATCAGAGCAACGTGACGAGCACGCTTGATGGCGGTGGTCAGTGCGCGCTGATGATAGGCGCAGGTGCCGGTCACACGGCGGGGAATGATCTTAGCACGCTCAGAGACGTACTTACGCAGACGGGGCACGTCCTTGTAATCGATGGTGTCGATGCGATCGACACAGAAGCTGCAAACCTTCTTGCGGCCGCGACGCATGGGGCGTGCGGGGCGAGAGCCTTCGGTTCTTTCAAAAGCCATTGCTTATTACCTCCTATAAGAATTGAACGGTCAGACCGTTACGGAATCAGAACGGCAGGTCATCACTGTCATCAATGACAGCAAAATCATCTGCACTGCCGGCGGAATAGCTGGGAGCTGCCTCCACAGCAGCCGGACGGGCAGGGGCTGCGTTCTGGTAGGCGGGAGCAGAATTCTGATAATTTGCTCCACCGCCCTGATTGCTGCTCTTGGGGCCTGCAAAGCTGATGTTGTTGGCTACGACTTCCACAGCCGTGCGATTGTTGCCGTTCTTATCCTGATACTGGCGGGTCTGAAGAGAGCCTTCGATGGCGATCAGACTGCCTTTCTGGAAATACTTAGAAACAAACTCGGCCTGAGAACGCCAGGCAACGATATCAATGAAGTCAGCCTGACGCTGCTCACCCTGACGCACAAAATTGCGGTCGCAGGCAATGCGGAAGCTGCACACATTGGTGCCCTGGGGCGTGGTGCGGAGTTCAGGATCCGCCACAAGACGGCCCATGATAGCAACAACATTCAACATTTTACGGTCTCCCTTTCTGTCACGAAAAGATTACTCCTCGTGGGCAACGATCAGGCTGCGCATAACACCTTCAGTGATCTTGTACACACGGTCCAGCTCAGCGGGGAAGCTGGGCTCGCTGGTGAAGTTGATCACAGTGTAAACGCCTTCCTCCTCGTCGTTGATGGGGTAGGCCAGACGGCGCTTGCCCCACTCGTCGATGGAATCGATCGTACCGTTGTTCTCGATCAGGGTCTTGAACTTACCAACCAGAGCGGCGGTAGCCTCCTCGTCGAGAGCGGCGCTGGTAATCAGCATGGTTTCGTACTTTGCCATTTTGTAGCACCTCCTTTTGGACTTAAGGGCCTCAAGGTTATGAGGCCAAGGGTACACACGACATGCGGCATCGCCTGCCGTGTGCGGCGTGTCTGTTCAGACAGCAATTTATTATAGCAAGTCCCTGCTGTTTTGTCAAGCCCTGCGGGCCAAAAATCCGCACAAAAATTTGTGCTGAAGCTTTGGCGAACTTTGTCTGTTTTTTTAACGAGAAAGATTGAAAAGTATTTTGATTTTGGTTCTGAGCGGCGATATAATAAAAGAATAGGGGGTCGGGCGCGGCCGACAGCCCTGTTAAATGAAATAAAACGGAGGAAGGTAAATTTATGTATTCTGTTTTTCGGAACCTTGCTATCATCATCCTCAGTGCCAAGTTCTTCGGGCTGGTGGCCCGCAAGTTCAAAGCGCCGCAGGTGGTGGGCGAGATCATCGCGGGCCTGATCATCGGGCCCTGTCTGCTGAACCTTGTGCATATCAGCGATACCATCTCGATCTTCGCAGAGATCGGTGTGGTGCTGCTGATGTTCTCCACGGGCCTTGGCACCAACCTGAAGGAGCTGATCAAGGCAGGCCCCATCGCCACCCTGATCGCCTGTGTGGGCGTGGCGGTGCCGCTGGCAGGGGGCACGCTCCTTTATAGTTTATTCTACGGCTTCTCAGCGCTGGGCAGCCAGGAGTTTTACCGTGCCCTCTTCATCGGTACCATTATGACCGCCACCAGCGTGTCCATCACCGTGGCTACCTTGCAGGAGCTGGGCCACCTGAAGAGCTTCCTGGGCACCACCATCGTCAGTGCCGCCGTTATCGATGATGTCATCGGCATCGTGGTGCTGACCTGTGTGCTGGGAGCAAGCTCCGGCACCGGTACAGGGCTGGGTAAGGTGCTGATGAACACCGTGCTGTTCTTCGCCACCGCCATCGGCGTGGGCCTCATTGCCCATTTCGCCATGAAGTGGCTGGACAAGCGCAACCCCCACACCCAGCGCATCACCATCGTCAGTATGGCGTTCTGCTTTGCCATGGCCTACATTGCTGAGGCCTACTTCGGCATTGCAGACATCACAGGTGCCTACATCGCGGGCATCGTCCTGTGCACTCTGGAGGATGCCCCCTATGTGGAGCGCCGGGTGGACATCAGCAACTATGTGCTGTTTGCTCCCATCTTCTTCGCCAGCATCGGCCTGAAGACAGATATCAGCGGCCTGACCCCGGAGATCCTGCTGTTCAGCGTGTGCTTCGTGGTGGTGGCCCTGATCACCAAGATCATCGGCTGCGGGCTGGCGGCCAAGATTTGCAGGTTCAGCTGGGGTGATTCCCTCAAGGTGGGTGTTGGCATGATGACCCGCGGCGAGGTGGCCCTGATCGTGGCCCAGAAGGGTCTGGACATCGGCGTGGTGGATTCCGTCTACTTCACCGCCGTCATCCTGCTCATCGTCGTGTCCAGTGTGGCCACTCCGCTGGTCTTGAAAGCGCTGTTCACCAAAATGCCTGTGCAGCCGCATCCCAGTCAGGCAAAGCAGTAAGGGAGCTCTGCCAGAACCCTTTAGATATTTTCCAAAACGACAGCAGCACCTCACCAGAAATGGCGGGGTGCTGCTGCTTTATGGGCCGAAACGGGGCGAAAAGTTTTCGCAAACGGTGCAAAACGGGCTGAAAAGCGGGGGCCTTTTGTGAATAGTGCTAAAGAAATGGCGGAATCCTTGTAAAAAATAACAGCAGGTGGTATAATTTACCTGTAAAACGAAAATGATTGGCTCAAAAGAAACAAACTTGGAGGGATTTACATGAAAACTGTAGCGCAGACCGTGATCGAGGCAGATCGCTTCTATACCATCGCTGCCAAGGGCGGCAGTGTCATTCAGGCCGTGGAGAAGGCCACCAACGGCGGCGATATCCGCCTGGGCAAGTACGAGCACAAGCCCGAGCAGGAGTGGGCCTTTGTGCGCGAGGGTGACGGCGTGTACCGCATCCGCAACCGCGCATCCGGCAAGCTGATCGATCTGATGATGACCGGCACCGCCAATGGCACCTGGCTGCACCTGTGGGAGGATGTGGGCGGCACCTCTCAGATGTGGACCGTGGAGCCCACCCCCGCCGGTACCGTCCGTCTGCGCTCTTCCTGGGCCAGCGGCAAGTGCATCGATACCGTGGGCATGGGTGCCAACGATGGTGCCATCCTGCAGATCTGGCAGGAGGCCGTAGGCGATGACCAGCTGTGGACCATTTCCGAGGTGAAGGACCGTGCAAAGCGTGCCCCTGCCAAGAAGGCAGAGGAGTCCGTTGTAGAGGCTGCACCTGTGGTCGAGAGCGCTCCTGCAGAGGAGGCAAAGCCGGAGGTCAAGGAAGAGCCCGTTGTGGAGGAAAAGCCCGTGGAGGAGCCTGCAAAGGCTGAGGAAAAGCCCGCTGAGCCTGTTAAGGCCGAAGAGGTGAAGGCGGAGCCTGTCAAGGCCGCTGCTCCCGCTGCCAAGGCTCCCGCAAAGAAGCCCGCCGCCAAAAAGACCAGCCGCGCCGCCCGCAAAAAGGCCGCTGCCGCTAAAAAGTAAGTAATATAAGAAAAAGCAGCTGCATTCCGTAAAAACACGGAGTGCAGCTGCTTTTTTGTTGCGATCTTACAGGCCTCTCCTACGAGGAGAACTGGAACGAAACGCCTGAGAAGGTCAGACGTGCATCATGCCGCGCTGTGCTTTGATGCGGAATTTGAGTGCGGCAGCGATAAAGCCCTTGAACAGGGGATGAGCGCGGTTGGGGCGGCTCTTGAACTCGGGGTGGAACTGTGCGCCCAGATGGAAGTCACGGCCGGGCAGCTCCACGGTCTCCACCAGACGGCCGTCAGGGCTGGTGCCGGAAATGACCAGTCCGGCATCCTCCATCTCCTGACGGAACTCGTTGTTGAACTCGTAGCGGTGGCGGTGACGCTCCCAGATCTCAGCCTCGCCATAGCACTCGGCCATCTTGGTGCCGGGCTTGACGGTGCAGGGGTACTTGCCCAGACGCATGGTGCCGCCCTTGGGGATGTTGCCCTGCTGGTCGGCCATCAGGGCAATGACATTGTGGGCACCATCGGGGGTGAACTCGCTGGAATTGGCATCGGCATAGCCCAGCACGCCGCGTGCGAACTCCATCACCATGATCTGCATTCCCAGGCAGATGCCAAAGTAGGGAATCTGGTTCTCACGGGCATACTGTGCAGCCTGGATCATACCCTCGATGCCGCGGTCACCAAAGCCGCCGGGCACAATGATGCCGTCCACGTCAGCAAACACTTCTTTGCAGGCATCCTGATCGATCAGGTCTTCGCTCTCCACCCACTTGATGTCTACCTGACTGTCGTTCTCAAAACCGGCGTGGTACAGGCTCTCCATCACGGAAAGATAAGCGTCGTGCAGCTTGACGTACTTGCCCACCAGCGCAATGGTGCAGGTCTTGCTGCGGGTGGCAATGCGGGAGACAACACCCTTCCACTCAGTCAGATCGGCGGGGGGCACGTCCAGCTTGAGCTTTTCCACCACCACATCATCCAGGCCGTTGGTGTGGAGCATCAGCGGGCACTGGTACAGGCTGGGCATGGTCAGGTTCTCGATGACGCACTCAGGCTTGACATTGCAGAAGGTGCTGATCTTGCGGCGGATATCGCCGCCCACGCTGCCGTCAGCACGCAGGATGATGATATCGGGGTTCACGCCCATGCCCTGCAGCTCCTTGACGGAATGCTGGGCCGGCTTGGACTTGTACTCGTCGGAGCCGGAGATATAGGGCACCAGCACAACATGGATGTAGCAGCAGTTGTCGCGGCCCTGCTCCAGGCCCACCTGACGGATGGCCTCCAGGAAGGGCTGGCTCTCAATATCGCCGGTGGTGCCGCCGATCTCGGTAATGACCACATCGGCATCGGTAGAGGATGCCATGTTGTAGATGTAATTCTTGATCTCGTTGGTGATGTGGGGGATGATCTGGACGGTCTGACCCAGATAAGCGCCCTGGCGCTCCTTGTTCAGCACGTTCCAGTACACCTTGCCGGTGGTCAGGTTGGAGTACTTGTTCAGATTTTCGTCGATGAAGCGCTCATAGTGGCCCAGATCAAGGTCGGTCTCAGTGCCGTCATCGGTCACGAACACCTCACCGTGCTGCAGGGGGCTCATGGTACCCGGGTCCACGTTCACATAGGGGTCCAGCTTCTGGCTGGCGACCTTCAGTCCGCGGCATTTGAGCAGGCGGCCCAGAGAAGCCGCCGTGATGCCCTTGCCCAGACCGGAGACAACGCCGCCGGTCACAAAGATGAATTTTGCCATTTGTTCAGTCCTCCTCTAATTTATCTTTCAGAGATCATTCTTTCCCAGTACGGATGCGACCGCATCCGGAACAAAACATACAACACCAGATTATAATCCTAATCCTCGTAAGAATCAAGGATTTCCTGTGCAATTTCTGCACGGCTGCGCCGGGTGTCCATGGCGCGCTTTTCAATGTAGCGGTGGGCGGCATCCTCGCTCATCTGCTCCCGCTCCACCAGACAGCATTTTGCATGGCTGACCAGCCGTACCTGTGCGATCTTTTCCTGCATCCGCGCGTTTTCCTGCCGGAGCAGCTGCAGGCGGTGGTTGCTGGCCGCGGCCAGATGGATGGCCTGCAGGAACAGCGTGTTGGAGAACGGCTTGCTCAGCAGCAGCACCCCCTGCTCACTCATGGGGGCCAACAGCTGCTCGGCGGCTGCTGCCTTGGCCAGCAGCACCACGCCTGCGTCTGTTTTTTCTACGGCAGAGGAACACAGCTCGTGGCCAAACTCGTCCGGGAGAGGCGCGTTGACCACGATCAGCTCAAAATCGGATTCCAGCATCCTGCGCCGAGCCTCGGCACCACTGGGGATGATCGTAGGCCGGGTGTATCCCAGCTCTGCCAGCCGCGCGGAGATGTACTCGTTGGAGCTTGCTCCGGCGCTCACGATCAGAGCACGTCCCATTTGAATCGCTCCTTTCTCTTACATCCAGGCAAGGGGCCGAATCATTGCCCCTTCGTACTTTCCCTCAAAAGCGGTTCAGATGGCGTTGAAGTAGTGCACCCGCTCGTACTCTGCCGGGTCGGCGGCAGCTTTCAGGGCGGCACAGCGCTTCAGTTCTTCCTCATAGTACCGATGCGAAAGCGCTTCCGGCAGCACGCGGTGCAGAAATTCGCTCTCCTGCGCGGCCTGCACGGCCTCCTCCAGCGTGGAAGGCAGTCTTTCCAGCCCAAGACCTGCGGCCTCGGTGGGATCGAACAGGTTCTTGTTGATGGGGGCTTGCAGCACCATCCGGTGCTCGATGCCGTCCAGACCGGCGGCCAGCACCAGACCCACGGCCAGATAGGGGTTGCAGGCAGGGTCAGGGCTGCGCAGTTCCATGCGGCAGTTGTTGCCCTTGACCTGCGGGATGCGCACCAGCTGGCTGCGGTTCTGGCGGCTCCAGCTCACATAGCGGGGGGCCTCGTCACAGCCAAAGCGCTGGTAGCTGTTGGGCAGGGGATTGGTGAACACGGTCAGCTCCCGGCTGTGGGCCAGAACACCCGCCATAAAGCTGCCTGCAATGCTGTCCGGGGCAATGTCGCCCTCAAACAGATTGCGGCCGTCCATGCAGAGCGAAAGGTTGATGTGCAGGCCGCTGCCTGCCTGATCCGGCAGGGGCTTGGGCAGGAAGCTGGCGTGGATGCCGTTGCGCATGGCAACAGCCCGCACAATCTGCTTGAACATCATCACATTGTCGGCTGTTTTCAGGGGGCCGGCGTAGTGGCAGTCGATCTCATTCTGGCCGTGGCCGCTCTCGTGATGGCTGTGCTGGGGGCTCATGCCCATCTGCTCCATGGTCAGGCAGATGTCCCGGCGCAGGTTCTCACCTGCATCCAGCGGGGCTACATCAAAGTAGCCGCCAAAGTCGATGGGGATGCGGGTGGGGCGGCCCCGGTCGTCATTCTCAAACAGGTAGAACTCGCACTCGGCCCCCACGTTGCAGGTCAGCCCCAGTTTGCGGAAGCTGCGGCTCATCTGGCGCAGGAAGCCGCGGCAGTTGCCGCCAAAGGCAGCGCCGTCCGGCTTTTCCACGTCACAGAAGAACTGCATCACCCGGCCCTCGGTGGGCCGCCAGGGCAGGATGGTCACGGTGGAAAGATCGGGCCGGAGCACAAGATCGCTCTCCTCCACCTTCATAAAACCGGCAATGGAGCTGCCGTCAAAGCAGACACCATCCTCCATGGCCTTGGGCAGGTCGCTGGCAAGCACGGCGATGTTTTTCTGGGTGCCAAAGATATCGCAGAAGGCAAAGCGGACGAATTTGACGTTGTTGTCCTCCACAAAATCAAGGATGTCCTGTTGGGTATTATAGCTCATAGTGGTTCCCTCCGAGCCGCAGGGCGCGGCAAATGGCACATCAGTGCAAAACTGGAAAAATCAGCTTGCGTTCTTAAAAAACGCCTAAAGGCCTGCTTCGTATGCGCAAAGCAGGTCTTTAGGCTGGTGTAAGAAATAGGAAAAGGGGAATGGCTTAAAAATCCAACAACCCAGCGATGCTTATCAAGCTATGTCAGAAAGATCAGACGTAGTAGAGCATCTTGCTGTAGCTGGGCAGAGGCCAGTAGTCCTCACCGCAGATGGTCTCGGCATCGTCAGCAGCGGCGCGCAGAGCATCCATCTTGGGCAGAACGTCATCGTGGAAGGAGACAGCTTTGGCGCTCTCATCGGTCATGGCCTCAGCGGTATCCACGGCAGCCTGCAGGGCGTCGATGGCATCGCTCATGGCATCGGCATCGGTGGACAGGCGGGTGAGGGTCTTGGTCTCGCTGCGCACGCTGATGGCCTCGCTGACGGCCAGCTTGGATGCGGCGGTGTTGGCAACCTCGCTCATGTAGGCGTTGATGGCGGGCAGCAGCTGCTTGCGGGCCATCTCCAGCATGGTCAGAGCCTCGATGTTGATGATCTTGGAGTAGTGCTCCATTTCGACCTCGTAACGGCTCTCCATCTCGATCTTGGTCAGGACACCGAAATCCTCCATCAGCTGGATGTTTTTCGGGTCGATCAGTGCGGGCAGAGCGGCGGGCGTGTTCTTCTTGTTGGGCAGGCCGCGGCGTGCTGCTTCCTCTTCCCACTCGGCGGTGTAGCCGTTACCGTTGAAGATGACACGGCGGTGGTCACGGATGGTGCGCTTGATCAGAGCAATGGCAGCGCTGGTAAAGTCCTCAGCGCCCTCCAGCTCGTCGGCGTAGCCCTTCAGCTCCTTGGCAACAGCAGTGTTCAGGATGGTGTTGGCATCGCTCAGGTTCTCAGCAGAACCAGGCATACGGAACTCGAACTTGTTGCCGGTGAAGGCGAAGGGAGAGGTGCGGTTGCGGTCGGTGGTGTCCTTGCTGAACTTGGGCAGGACATCCACGCCCAGATCCATCTTCATCTTGACGGGGCCGGCATAAGGAGAATCAGATGCAATGGCATCGATGACAGCTTCCAGCTCCTCGCCCACAAAGATCGAGATGATGGCCGGGGGAGCCTCGTTGGCACCCAGACGGTGATCATTGCCCGGGGTGGCAACGGAGGTGCGCAGCAGATCGGCGTACTCGTCCACTGCCTTGATGACAGCGGCCAGGAATACCAGGAACTGCAGGTTCTCCATGGGCGTGTCGCCCGGGTCCAGCAGATTCTCGTGGGTGGTGGACATGGACCAGTTGTTGTGCTTGCCGCTGCCGTTCACACCCTCAAAGGGCTTCTCGTGCTGCAGGCAGACCAGACCGTACTTGGGAGCGATCTTCTTCATCATCTCCATGGTCAGCAGGTTGTGGTCAATGGCAACATTGGTGGTGTCGAAGATGGGGGCCAGCTCATGCTGGCAGGGAGCCACTTCGTTGTGCTTGGTCTTGGCGGGAACGCCCAGCTTCCACAGCTCTTCGTCCAGCTCCTTCATAAATGCGGAGACCTCGGGACGGATGACACCGAAGTAATGCTCCTCCAGCTCCTGACCCTTGGCAGAGGGCGCACCGAACAGGGTGCGGCCGGTGAGGATCAGATCCTGGCGTGCCTCGTAATCCTCCTTCTTGACAAGGAAGTACTCCTGCTCGGGGCCGACGGTGGTGGAGACGTAATCAACATCCTTGCCGAACAGCTTCAGGATGCGGATGGCCTGACCGGACAGTGCGTTCATGGAGCGCAGCAGGGGAGTCTTTTTGTCCAGTGCCTCGCCGGTGTAGCTGACGAAAGCAGTGGGGATGCACAGCACATCATCCTTCACGAAAGCGTAGCTGGTGGGGTCCCATGCGGTGTAGCCGCGGGCCTCGCAGGTGGCACGCAGGCCGCCGGAGGGGAAGGAGGAAGCATCGGGTTCGCCGCGCACCAGCTCCTTGCCGGAGAACTCCATGATGGCGGTGCCGTCGCCCACGGGGCTCACAAAGCCATCGTGCTTCTCACTGGTGATGCCGGTCAGCGGCTGGAACCAGTGGGTATAGTGGGTGGCACCCAGCTCCATGGCCCAGCGCTTCATCACGCTGGCCACAACGTTTGCCACCTCGATATCCAGGGGTGCGCCCTTGTGCAGGGTGCGCTCCAAGCTCTTGTAAGTAGCGCTCGGCAGGCGCTCCTTCATTACATGCTCGTTAAAGACCTTGCTGCCGTAGATTTCCATAACATTTGCTGCCATAAATCCTACTCCTTACTTGATCTTATGTCTGTCCCTTCCGAAACTGTCTCCCGCCGCCGAACTGCGGCCCGGAAACAGCGAAAAGCTTTTTAACAAAAATGGCGCTGCGAGTCAGGAGGTGACCCACAGCGCCGTTGCTGTCTATGGTTTGATTATATCCCGGAACGGCTCAAAAGGCAATTGACAAAACTGACGATTCTGCACAAACACGTTCTCGTTTTTTTGGGAGATATCGTATTTGGTATTACTTTTAGATCACCTGGAACAGGAAGAACTTCAGGTAATTGGTCTCGGGCACGCCCCACAGGATGGGGTGATCCGGGGCCTGCTGGCGCACCTCGATCTGCCGCAGCTGCCGGTGGGCATCCTTTGCGGCGGCGTGCAGCATCTTGATGAACAGCTCCTCGGTGGCAAAGTGAGAGCAGCTGGCCGTGGCCAGATAGCCGCCCCGGGGCAGCAGCTTCATGGCGCGGTAGTTGATCTCCTTATAGCCGCGCATGGCGTTCTCCACCGTGCGGCGGGCCTTGGTAAAGGCCGGCGGGTCAAGGATGATAAAGTCGTAGGGATGGCCCTCTTTTTCCAGCCGGGGCAGCAGTTCAAAGGTGTCCTCGCAGAGAAAATCCATGTTGGTCAGATTGTTGCGCTGGGCGTTCCGCTGTGCCATGGCAATGGCCTCGGCGCTGATGTCAGCGGCCGTGACCCGGGCAGCCCCGCCCTTGGCGGCGTTCAGCGCAAAGCTGCCGGTGTGGGTAAAGCAGTCCAGCACGGTGTGCCCGGCAGCAATGCGGGCCACGGCCCGGCGGTTGTATTTCTGGTCGAGGAAAAAGCCGGTCTTCTGGCCGTTCTCAAAATCGACGTGGTAGAACACGCCGTTCTCGCAGATCTCAGTCTGGGTGCTGTCGGGGTGCGTCTCGCCGGGCAGGTCAAACCAGCCCTTGTTCTGTGCCAGGCCCTCCTTGGCCCGCAGAGCCTCGTCGTTGCGCTCGTAGATGCCCTCAATGGTCTGGCCGTCAGCGCGCAGGACTTCTGCCAGCAGGGGGAAGAGGATGGGCTTGAGCTTTTCCATGCCCACGCTCAGGGTCTGGGTGACAAGGATATTGTTGAACCGGTCCACAGTCAGGCCCGGGAACTGGTCAGCCTCGCCAAAGATGACACGGCAGGCGGTCAGGTCGGCGGGCTCCAGCACAGTCTTGCGGTAGGCCCAAGCGTATTCGACACGGCGCTTCCAGAAAGCGGCATCGAAGGTGTCGTTGGCGTTGCGGGAGATGAGCCGCACCCGGATCTTGCTTTTCAGTGAGAGAAAACCGGTGCCAAGATAGGCACCCTTTGTGCTGACTACATCGACCAGCGTGCCGTTTTCAGGCTCTGCTTCCGGGGTACCCAGGATGTCGTTTTCGTACACCCAGGGGTGGCCGCCCACCAGCAGACCCTCGGCGTGTTTGTTGACGATGTAAACGGGGTAATTGCGAGAAGATTTCATAGTTGCTCCTGTTATAACTGGCTCGCCCTCTCAGTCTCGCTCCGCTCGCCAGCTCTCCCAAAGGGAGAGCCTTTGGCGATTTTCGATTCAGTCTCATCAAGCTTGAATACAGAGCGGCTCTTGGCTCCCCCTTTGGGGGAGCTGGCAATGCCGTCAGGCATTGACTGAGAGGGTGAGGATGCTAAAATTTCATACTGATATTTATTCTAACATAAAAACGTGCTAGAATAAATACAAAAACACAGAAACGAGGAAAACGTCATGGAGATCGAACGCAAATGGATGGTGAACGGCTGGCCGGAGGGCGGAAACTTCCCGGCTCTGCCGCTCAAGGAAGAGTTTGCCATGCGGCAGGGATATATCAGCGTGCGGCCCACCGTGCGCATCCGGGAGGAGGCGCTCAAGGGCGGCGAGACGGCCTATATCCTCTGCTTCAAGTCCGGAAGCGGGCTTGCACGGGAGGAGATCGAGCGCCCCATCGACAAAGAACTGTTTGATGAACTGGAAACAAAGATCATCGGTAAGCCCCTGATCGGGAAGATCCGCAGAAGCTACGCCCTGCCCGATGGCCTTGTGCTGGAGGTGAACCACGTGGATGAAGGCCAGCCCACTGCGTTCTGGTACGCTGAGGTGGAATACCCCACCGTGGATGCCGCCCGCAGCTGGAAGCCGGAAGCCTTTGGCCTTGCAGACTATCTGAACGATGATGTCACCGACCAGCCCGGCCAGAGCATGGGAGCCTACTGGGAACAGACCCGGAAATAAAAATGACCCTCTCCGTCGCGCAGATGCGGCCGCCTTGCCCTTGGGGAAAGACGGCAGTGCAAAGCAATGACAGAGAGGGTTATTATTTTTTACTTCTTGTGGTACATCCGGTCTGCTTCCTCATAGGTGGGTTCGCAGGTCAGATACATGCCCAGCTTCTTCACGGTGTCCATATCCACGCTGGACAGGATGACGGTGGAGTGCATATCGCAGCCCTTCAGGTGGGAGAGCTGCTTGAGGGCGGCTGCAGCAGTGGGATTCTGCGCGGCCGAGCTGGACAGGGCAATCAGGATCTCGTCGGTGTGCAGACGGGGGTTCTTGCTGCCCAGATAGTTGGTCTTGAGGGTCTGGATGGGCTCGATGGCGGCGGCAGAAACGAGGTCGAGCTCCTGGTCGATACCGGCCAGCTTTTTCAGCGCGTTGAGCAGAGCGGAGGAAGCGGCACCCAGCAGGGGGCCGGTCTTGCCGGTGACAACGGTGCCGTCCGGCAGCTCAATGGCGGCAGCGGGGGCACCGCCGGTCTTTTCAGAGACTGCATGGGCGGCCTGCTCCACCGGGCGGCTGCCCAAGGTCAGTCCGGCCTGATTCATCAGCAGCTCCAGCTTGTAGACCTCACTCTGGATCTGTGCGCCGTTCTTGAGGTCGCACAGGGCCTTGAAGTAGCGGCGGACGATCTCGTTGCGGGAAGCCTCGCAGCAGGCCGCGTCATCCACAATGCAGTTGCCGGCCATGTTCACGCCCATGTCGGTGGGGGAGTGGTAGGGGCTCTTGCCTGCGATCAGCTCAAACATGGCGTTGACCACGGGGAAGATCTCAATGTCGCGGTTGTAGTTGACCGCGGTCTTGCCATAGGCCTCCAGATGGAACGGGTCGATCATGTTCACATCGTTCAGGTCGGCAGTGGCGGCCTCGTAAGCCAGGTTGACCGGGTGCTTCAGGGGGATGTTCCAGATGGGGAAGGTCTCAAACTTGGCATAACCGGCCTTCACGCCCCGCTTGTATTCGTGGTACAGCTGGGACAGGCAGGTAGCCATCTTGCCGCTGCCGGGGCCGGGAGCCGTGATAACCACCAGCGGGCGCTGGGTCTCAATGTACTCGTTGCGGCCATAGCCCTCGTCGCTCACGATGCGGGCAACGTCGTTGGGGTAGCCGGGGATCTTATAGTGCCGGAAGGTGCGGATGCCCAGGCTGTTCAGCCGCTTCTCAAAGGCTTCCACCTCGGGGGCAGCGGTGTACATGGTCACGCATACACTGCCCACAAACAGGCCGCGCTCCTGGAATGCATCGATGAGACGCAGAACGTCCAGATCATAGGTGATGCCATAGTCACCGCGCACCTTGCTGCTGACGATGTCCTCAGCGTTGATGACGATAACGACCTCGGCCTGATCCTTCAGCTGCAGCAGCATCTGCAGCTTGGAATCGGGCTGGAAGCCGGGCAGCACGCGGGAGGCGTGGTAGTCATCGAACAGCTTGCCGCCGAATTCCAGATACAGCTTGTTGTCGAACTGCGCGATCCGCTCCCGGATGTGCTCCGACTGCATCTGCAGGTATTTGTCGTTGTCAAATCCTTTTTTCATTCGTTGCTCCTCTTCCTGATTTCAGTTCCCATATCCTGCCCGGGCAGCGGGTTCCACAGCGGAAATGTGCCCGGGGAATTACACAATACAAAAACAGTATATCATATCAGAGGAGCGGGTGCAATAAAAAATCAACAAAAGTCCCGCTCCTTCCGGCAGAGAGCTTTTGCCGGAAAGAGCGGGGCAGGGAGGAACAGTGCGGATTACAGGGTCAGCTGGATGCCGCTGAGGGTCACGGTATCCGGATCAGGCTCCTCATCCTTTGCTTTGGCGCGGGTCTGCTTGGGCAGAGCGTCCTCGTGGACTACTTTGCCGCATTCCAGCTCAGGGATGGCAAAGAAAGCTGCTTCCAGAGCATCAGGCAGCTCTACTTCACCGGTAACATGCAGGAATTCGATCTGAGCCAGCAGGTCTGCGCTCTCTGCGAGGATGACAGCATCGCCCAGCACATAGAGACGGGTGCCATACCGGCGCAGGGAAGAGGCGGTCAGTTCCAAGTCGTCCTCCACCACGGCGGTGCCGTCCGGCACGATGATCAGCTCGGTGGAATCCGGGAAGAGCGGGGCCAGAACGGGCGCAAGGCTTGCGCACAGGATGGCCTTTGGAGCGGAAAAGCTGCAGCCCTTTGCGGCCAGTGCGGCAGTGTCGAGCCTGGGGTCAACCGCCAGGAAGCGATGTTCATTCCAGTACAGGCGGCTTTGTGCCCGCAGCAGGAAGGTGTTGTCCAGCTTGATGGAGCTTCCCGGCAGGAGCACTGCATCATCGGGGTAGACCGCCAGCTTTCCGTTCAGGATGCAGCGGGCGGATACCACTGCCGAGAGGCACTGCGGGCAGTAGATCATACCGTTGACCAGAATGCAGGCGTACTTCTGTAAAACCTCCGCAGCATCCGGTGTGATCATCAGCTTGCCGTTGACCACCAGTACCTGCCCGGCGGCGGTCTGGCTGGCAGAGCTCAGCGTGACCTTGCCATTGACCACACCCACCGAGACCTCCTCCGGGACATTTTTGCAGAGCATCGAATCCAGAGAAATGTTGTGCTGGCTCAGGAGCGTCTGCACCCGGGGCGAGGTCAGCGCGATCATGCAGTCCAGCTTGATCTGCTCATAGCGGTCAAGAAAATCCTCCTGCACATTGCGCAGGTCCAGGATCATAGCGTCCACATTCAGGTTCTTTTTCATCATTTAATCCTCCGTAAGTTCAGTTTTGAGGCGATGGCGTATCTGGGCAAGGCGGCTGCGGACCGTGCCGGGCGGGAGATTGAGCAGCTGACCGATCTCGCTGGCATTGTAGCCCGCTGTATAGCGCAGGGTGAACAGCCGCCGTTCTTCTGGGGTGAGCAGAGCCAGCAGACTGGCAGCTTCCACTGTGTCCAGTGCGGAATCCGGTTCAGCATTGTCCTCTTCCGGGAAAAAGGCGCTGAGCAGTTGCTCCTCTTTTGCCGCCCGGCGGAGTTGGTCGCAGTAGAGATTCCGCGCTGTGGTAAACAGCCAGGCCTTGCACTGCCGTTCCGTAAAGCTGTTGATAAGGGTCCGGTTCTGCAGTGCCCGCAGAAAGACTTCCTGGGTCAGATCCTCCGCCCGGGCTTCGTCCCGGCAGAGATTGAAACAGAAGTGTTCCAGCCTGTCCCAGAAGGTCTCGTACAGCAGCTCCCACATGGGGCTTCCTCCTTTCATTGCGTCGTTCTGCCTGTAAGACGAAGGAGACCGGGGAAGTGTTGGATAGATTCGGAAAAAAAAAAAGCCCTCAGTTTCGCTGGCGCTCGCCAGCTCCTCTACCAGGGGAGCCTTTGGCATGGCGGTAAACAGCGTGAAACTGAGGGAAACTCCTTGATTTAATGTTTTGCTTCCAGTGCTTCGAGATCTTCTTTGATCTCTTCCACATCTTCTTTCAGGAACATCAGGCAGAAGCTGACGGCCAGCAGCAGGCAGGAGAGCCAGATGGCCTTTGCGCCGCAGAGGTCCAGCGTCAGGCTGCCCAGGCCCGCGCCCAGCGCAAACAGGAGGATGATGCCCCAGTAATAAAGGGATTTTTTCAGGGCGGCAGGATTGCGGTTGAGCACCCAGCTGCAGAGGGAGTCCATGCCGCTGCGCATGTTGCCGATGCACATGGTGCTGGCAAAGGCATAACCGTTCACCTTGCGGAAGGTCTGCACCTGCATCGCACAGGCAAACGAGACCAGTGCGTTGGCCATAAGATTCCACTCCTGCGGGAAAAAGCCCACCACGAACAGCATCACGATCTCACACAGCACCACCAGCTGCCGCCAGTGGAGCCGCTGCAGATTCTGCAGCTTCTGGTGCATCAGCTCTGCCGCAAACACGCCCAGCGCAAAGAAGCACAGGGGCACAAGATAATGCAACACACGCCCCCACTCCCCGGCAAAGGCATGGACAGCCATCAGCACGATGTTGCCGGTCTGGGCGTTGGCAAACACCTTGCCCCGGAACAGATAGGTGTATACGTCCTGCAGGCCGCCGGACAGTGAAAGGAACATTGCCGTGCAGAACGCTTCCGACATCTGGCCGCGGCGCTTTTTCTTGGAATTCATGCAAATTCCCCCTCTGATTTTTTACCCCTATACTATAACGCGGGTTGACGGATTTGTCAAAATACAAAGGTGCTTTTTGGCAGTTTTGACTATGTAAAACGAATATGTCGGCCATGTTTTTTGCAATTGCATCCGGGTTGTGCTACAATAAGACCATTCATACAGAAAAAGGAGAATCCCCCCATGCCCAATATCATCGAGATCACGGATTTTCACGCGCCGGAGCTGGACCCCTACGCCCGCCTGACGCAGAACCAGCTGCGCAGTCGGCTGGAACCCGAAAAAGGCATCTTCATTGCCGAGAGCCCCAAGGTGATCTCCCGGGCACTGGATGCAGGCTTTGTGCCGGTCTCCCTGCTGATGGAGCGCAGGCAGATCACCGGCCCGGCTGCGGAGATCCTGACCCGCTGCGGGGATGCACCCATTTATACTGCTGACCGGGAGCTGCTGGCTGCACTGACAGGCTACGAGCTGACCCGGGGCGTGCTCTGCGCCTTTCAACGTCCGAAGCCCCGCACCGTGGAGGAGCTTTGCCGGAACGCCCGGCGGGTGGCCGTGCTGGAGGGCATTGTGGATTCCACCAACGTGGGTGCCATCTTCCGCAGCGCGGCAGCGCTGAACATGGACGCTGTTCTTATCAACCCCTCCTGCTGTGACCCGCTCTGCCGCCGGGCCGTGCGCGTGAGTATGGGCACGGTATTTCAGGTGCCCTGGGCGCAGATCGGTGAAACTCCTGCTGATTGGCCTGAAAAGGGGCTTACTCAGCTGAATGCCCTGGGCTTCAAGACGGCTGCCATGGCCTTGAGTGACCGTTCGGTCAGCATCGATGACGAAGCTCTTGCCCGGGAGCCGAAGCTTGCCATTGTGCTGGGCACGGAGGGAGACGGCCTTTCCCATACCACCATCGCTTCCTGCGATTACACAGTCAAGATCCCCATGTCCCACGGGGTCGATTCCCTGAATGTTGCCGCCGCCAGCGCCGTGGCGTTCTGGCAGCTGGGCAAACAGTAATTCATAAGCCACACAGCAAAAACTCCCGCCCGGAGCGCATCCGGGCGGGAGTTTTGCTATGCCTTAGAAGGATTCAAAGGAGAAATTATTTTTTCATGTAGATGTGGTGGGGCAGACCTGCAATGTACAGCGGAGTCAGCTCAGCCTGGATCAGCGGGCGGGCATACTCGAGGAATTCCTCGGTCATCTGGGTGTGATTCTCGTTCATCCAGCTCAGGGGGACCTTCTTCTCGAGGTTTGCAACTTCACTGATGGGGTGCAGCTCGGTGATGTACTGATAGGGGCTGTTGGAGATGCGCTTCAGGGCGACCATCTGACCGGTGACACCCTCAAAGGCAGCCTTGGCAGCAGCGCCGCCCACCTGGTAAGCCTCGGTGATATCGGTGCGGCTGGTCAGGTGACCAGCGCAGCGCTGTAGGGTAGACAGCTCGATACAGCGGGTCTTGGTATCCAGATTGCGGGCGACCACATTCGCCAGATAGCGTGCGGTACCAGTCAGTGCCTTGTGGCCGAAAGCGTCCACTGCGTGCACATCATCGGCCAGCTCACAGACGTAACGACCGTCCTCGAGCTTGACACCCTCGGAAACAGCGATCACGATGCTGGGCTTCTTCTCCTGCATGGCGCGGACCTTCTCAATGAAGTGCTCCACGTTGAAGGGGACTTCGGGCAGGCAGATCATATCCACGCCCTCGCAGTCATCGCTCTTGGCCAGAGAGGCAGCAGCGGTCAGCCAGCCGGCGTTGCGGCCCATGATCTCGACCACGGTGACATAATTGGTGCCGTAAACGGTGGCATCGCGGATGATCTCCTTCATCACCACACCGATGTACTTTGCCGCAGAGCCGTAGCCGGGGGTGTGGTCGGTCACCATCAGGTCGTTGTCGATGGTCTTGGGAACGCCCATGAAGCGGATGTCGCTCTGGATGCGGTTGCCGTATTCAGCCAGCTTGCCGATGGTATCCATGGAGTCGTTGCCGCCAATGTAGAAGAAGTAGCCAATGTTCAGCTTTTCCAGGATGGCGAACAGTTTCTTGTAAACGGTCTCGTCATCGTGCCAATCGGGCAGCTTATAGCGGCAGCTGCCCAGGAAGCTGGACGGGGTGCGCTTGAGCAGCTCGATATCCAGGTCATCGGTCAGCACGGTGGAAAGATCCACCACGCGCTCCTCCAGCAGACCGGCAACGCCGTTGCACATGCCGTAAACGATCTCAGCGCCGCGGCTCTTGCAGCTCTCGAATACGCCTGCCAGACTTGCATTGATGACGGAGGTAGGGCCGCCAGACTGACCAACGATTGCATTTTTACCCATGATGATTTCTCCTTTTCTTCTGTTTCGGCTTTTATATTATCGTGCAGGATCACGAAAACAGACCACGAGGGGGGAGGAAACGCGCAAATGAAACTTACAGGCAGATATGGCGCGGGGTACCGTTGACGTAGACCGGTGTCACTTCGTCCAGGATGAGCGGGCGGGCATACTCCTCAAATGCCGCCGTCACCTGCATTCCGTCCGGGGTGATCCAGTCCAGCGGCACCTTTTTCTCCAGGTTTGCCACCTGCTGGACATCCACCGACTCGGTGATGCACTGGTAGGGGTAATCGGAAATGCGCTTGAGCGAGATCATCCGCCCGGTCTCGCCCGCAAAGGCAGCGGAAGCGGCAGCGCCGCCCACGGCGTAGGCCTCGTTCACATCGGTGCGGCTGGCCAGATGGCTGGCGCAGCGCTGCAGGGTCGAGAACTCAATGGCACGGCTCTTGCAGTTCAGGTTGTCGTGGATGAGGTCAGAAAGATACCGGCTGGTGCCGCTGAGGATGGCCTTGTGGCCAAAGGCATCCAGCTGCCCGGCGGTGGAGACCAGATCGCACAGATAGGTGCCGTCGGCTGTCTTAACACCCTCGCTGGCTGCAATGATGACATTGGGCTTGACCCGCTGCAGCTCGTCCACCCGGGTCAGGAACCTGTCCGGGTCAAAGGGAACTTCGGGCAGCAGGATGAGGTCGGGGCCTTCGCAGTCATCGCCGCCGGCCAGACAGGCCGCACCGGCCAGCCAGCCTGCGTGGCGGCCCATGATCTCGGCCACCGTCACGCTGCGGATGTTGTAAACGGAGGAGTCACGGATGACCTCCTTCAGGATGGTGGCAATGTACTTGGCGGCAGAGCCGTAGCCGGGGGTGTGGTCGGTCAGGCAGAGGTCGTTGTCGATGGTCTTGGGCACACCGATAAACCGGACGCTGCTGCCCACCTGGGCACCGTAACGGGAGAGCTTTGCAATGGTGTCCATCGAGTCGTTGCCGCCGATGTAGAACAGAGCACAGATATCGTACTTGTCAAACAGGGTGAACAGCTTGATGAACGGGGTAGAATCCACGTCCGGGTCCGGCAGCTTGTAGCGGCAGCTGCCCAGATAGCTGGACGGGGTGCGCTTGAGCAGCTCGATGCTCATGCGGTCATCCAGCAGAACATTCAGTTCCAGCATCTCTTCCTTTAAAAGGCCCTCGATGCCGTACTTCATTCCGTAGACTTTATCGGCTCCCAGACTGCAGGCAGCTTTGTATACGCCTGCCAGGCTGGAATTGATAACGGCGGTAGGGCCGCCGCTCTGGCCGATGATGACATTTTTTGACATACGTCCTCCTTATCCAAAAGAACAACATTTCACGTCCTGCAAAGCGCGGCAAGTCCTTCTGTGTCCTCCCAGAGCCCTGCACTGCCCGGGGAAGGAGATTGCGAATGCGCGCCGCAAGTCGTACAAAAAGAATGCAGGATGTGCATCTGATTCGATGAAAACTGTGCAATTCCTGCAACAATACTATTGTAAACTATTTCTCTGTTGTATGCAAGACCTGATTGGTTGCACGGGCAAAAAAATTATGATACAATATTTGGCGTATCCTACAAAAACACAGGGTCGGTCGAAGTGCAGAATGCAAACTTTGCAATTTTTCGGGGATACTGACCGTAATGATAGAGAAAAGAAAACAGGGAAAGGCGGGAAAGAGAATGGGGATCTCACACGAATATCATTCCACCCATGGCCGGAGACGGCGCAGCAAGGCAGGCACCGGCCTGCGGCTGGCGGGGGTCATTGCAGCGATCCTGCTGCTGTCGCTGGCCATCACGGCCATTCTGGAAAATGGCGAAAAGCAGAGCGAGGAGGTCCAGCAAAGCCCGGCGGCGGGCACAGCGGCCAATATCCTAGCTCCGCTGCCCATGCAGGGAGATACGGGAGCCTCTGCGGCAGACAGCGCCGGCGGTACCGCAGGGGAAGGCAGTGGAGCCGACGATGCGGCGGTTGTCACGCTGGAACAGTTCGGCCCCGCCCGGCAGGCAGCGGGGGCCTATCAGGTCAAGGCGTATGACAGCAGCGTGATCCGTCAGCCCAGCTGTGGGCAGGTGGATCTGAGTTACTTTTCGGATGCGGCCCTGCTGGGCGACAGCCTGACCGTGGGCTTCTCCGATTACAACATCAACCTGGGCGGGGCGCTCATCTGCGGCTATACCGGTGTGGGCCCCGATGCCATCGTGAACCGCAGCGCGGTCAAGAGCAGCGTGCGCGGCTCAGAGGTGGCAATGGATGTGCTGACAGCGGCCCAGCCGAAAAAGCTCTATATCCTGCTGGGCACTAACACGCTGACCACGCTGGGGGCGGCAGACCGCTTTCTGGCCTACTATGGCCAGATGCTGGATCAGCTCAGGCAAGCCCTGCCCGGCTGCGTCATCTATGTCCAGTCCATCCCGCCGGTGCGGCCCCAGGCCGCTGCGGAAAAGCCCGGTCTTGCGTCTGATGTCCTGCGCTCGGTGAACGAGCAGCTGGCAAAGCTGGCTGCAGACAAGGGCTGTGTCTACCTTGACCTGTGGGAGACCTTTGCCGATGAGAACGGGAATCTGAAAGAGATGCTGGCGGCTCCGGATGGAGTCCACTTCTCGGCCGGAAACGGCTATGGTGCCTGGGTCACCTACCTGCGCAACCACGCAAAGTATTCGGCTTCCAACTCCTGGACTATGGGCAGCGCATACAGCGCTGAATAAAGAGCGAAACGCAAAAACGGCATCGCAGACCGATCGGTCTGCGATGCCGTTTTTTATGTTGATCGGGAAGGGAAGCAGCTTACTTCAGCTTGCTCTTTGCCTTCATGCGCTGGTCGTGATTCAGGATCTGCTTGCGGATGCGCAGATTCTCAGGGGTGACCTCCAGCAGCTCATCCTGTGCCAGGAACTCCAGGCAGCCCTCCAGGCTCAGCTTGCTGACGGGGATCAGGCGCAGAGCGTCATCGGAACCGGAAGCACGGGTATTGGTCAGGTGCTTGGTCTTGCAGACGTTGACATCCACATCCTCGCCGGAAGCGGTGTAGCCGATGACCATGCCCTCGTAGACCTTTTCGCCAGCGCCCACCAGCAGGGTGCCGCGCTGCTGCGCGTTGTACAGGCCGTAGGTAACGGCATCGCCGGTCTCAAAGCTGACCAGAGAACCGGTGGAACGGTTGGCAATCATACCGGCCCAGACATCGTAGCCATCAAAGATCTGGTTGAGGATGCCTTCGCCGTGGGTATCGGTCAGGAACTGGTTGCGGTAGCCGAACAGGCCGCGGCTGGGCATCCGGAACTCCAGGCGGACACGGTCAGTGCCCAGAGACTCCATCTGCTGCAGGACGGCTTTGCGCTGGCCCAGACCGGTCATCACAGCACCCTGATACTGGGTGGGAACGTCGATGACAACGTGCTCCATGGGCTCGTAGGTCTTGCCGTCGATGACCTTGGTCAGAACGTGCGGGGGAGAAACCTGCAGCTCGTAGCCTTCACGGCGCATGGTCTCGATCAGGATGGACAGGTGCATCTCACCACGGCCCATGACGCGGAAGGAATCGGTGGTGGGAGAATCCTCCACCTTCAGAGCAACGTCCTTCAGCAGCTCTTTCTGCAGGCGGTCACGGATCTGGCGGCTGGTGACGTACTTGCCCTCACGGCCGGCCAGGGGGCTGTCGTTGACGGAGAAGGTCATCTCCACGGTGGGGTCGTTGATCTTCACGAAGGGCAGCGGCTCAACCTGAGAGGGAGCACACAGCGTGTTGCCGATGGTGACATCGGGCAGGCCGGAGAATGCAACGATATCGCCTGCGGTAATGTTGTCGCAGGGCTGGCGGCCATTGGCCTGGAAATCGTACAGCTTGGTCAGGCGGCCGCGCATCTTCAGGTCGGGGTTGTGCCAATCGCAAACGACCACTTCCTCGCCGACCTTGGCAACGCCGTTCTGGATGCGGCCAATGCCGATGCGGCCAACGAACTCGTTGTAGTCAACAGAGGAGACCAGCATCTGGAAGGGAGCCTCGGGATCGCCCTGAGGAGGCTGGATGGTGTCCAGCAGGGTGTCGAACAGGGGGATCAGGTCGGTGCCGGGCACATCGGGGTCCAGGCTTGCGGTGCCCTGACGGCCGCAGCAGAACAGGATGGGGCATTCCAGCTGCTCATCGGAAGCGCCCAGATCCATCAGTAGGTAAAGCACCTCATCGATGACTTCCTTGATGCGGGCATCGGGGCGGTCGATCTTGTTGATGGCAACCACCAGGCTCAGGTTCTGCTGCAGAGCCTTCTGCAGAACAAAACGGGTCTGGGGCATGCAGCCCTCAGCAGCGTCCACCAGCAGCAGCACGCCGTTGACCATCTTCAGCACGCGCTCGACCTCGCCGCCAAAGTCGGCGTGGCCCGGGGTATCAACGATGTTGATCTTGACACCCTTGTAGGTGCAGGAGCAGTTCTTGGCCAGAATGGTGATACCGCGCTCACGCTCGATATCGCCGCTGTCCATGACACGCTCTGCCACGACCTGATTGTCGCGGAAAGCGCCGCTCTGACGCAGCATGGCATCCACCAGCGTGGTCTTGCCGTGGTCAACGTGAGCGATAATGGCGACGTTGCGCAAATCGTTACGAACCATAAATAACTACCTCTCTATTTTGAATCTCTGTAGAAGTTACGTCATACGAATAAAGTTTATCTCAGTTGGGGGTGGTTTGTCAAGATTGTATAAAAACTTTTTCAAAATTTCAGCGCTTTGCCCGATAACTCTTTACACGATTTGGGCAGATGGACGCGGCGAGTTATGCTATACTAAGGGTGCAAAACCGAACTGGGAGGTGTATCTATGAAGCTCACATTTTTGGGAGCCAACCACGAGGTCACGGGCAGCTGCACCCTGCTGGAAGCAGCTGGGCAGCGCTACCTCATCGACTGCGGCATGGAGCAGGGGAAGGATGTCTACGAAAACCAGCCCTTTCCTGTGGCACCGGGTGAAATTGACGGCGTGCTGGTGACCCATGCGCATATCGACCACACAGGCCAGCTGCCGCTGCTGGTGCGCAACGGCTTCCGGGGCAGGATCTATGCCACCAAGCCCACGGCTCAGCTGTGCAGCATCATGCTGCGGGACTCTGCCCACATTCAGGAGTTTGAAGCTGAGTGGAAGAACCGCAAGGCGAAGCGTGCCGGTGCCGAGCCGGTGGAGCCGATGTACACCGTGCAGGATGCCGAGGCGGCCATGCAGCTGTTCCGGGGCATGGAGTATAACACTAAGATCGAACTGGCCCCGGGCCTTGTGATCCGCTTCATCGATGTGGGTCATCTGCTGGGTTCGTCCAGCATCGAGATCTGGGTCACTGAGAGCGGCACCACCACCAAGCTGGTCTTTTCCGGAGACATCGGCAACCAGCATCAGCCCATCATCAAGGACCCGACAACGATCCGGGACGCGGACTATGTGTTTATGGAGTCTACGTATGGCGACCGCAGCCACGGTCCCCGGCCGGACTATGTGGGGGAGCTGAGCAGGATCCTGCAGCGCACCTTTGACCGGGGCGGCAATGTGGTCATCCCCAGCTTTGCGGTGGGCCGTACCCAGGAGCTGCTCTACTTTATCCGTGAGATCAAAAAAGAGGGTCTGGTCACCGGCCACGGCAATTTCCCGGTCTACATCGACAGCCCCCTTGCCATTGAGGCGACCCGCATCTTCAAAGATACCGACCCCGACTGCTTTGACGAGGATACCCGGGCGCTGCTGGCCCAGGGCATCGACCCCATCCAGTTCCCGGGCCTGCAGGTCAGCGTGACCAGCGATGAGTCCCGGATGATCAACGCAGACCGGGTGCCCAAGGTCATCATCTCGGCCAGCGGCATGTGCGAGGCAGGCCGCATCCGCCACCACCTCAAGCACAATCTGTGGCGGCCGGAGTGCACGATCCTTTTTGTGGGCTATCAGGCCGTGGGAACGCTGGGCCGCACCCTGATCGATGGTGCCGTCAATGTCAAGCTGTTTGGTGAGACCATCGATGTGCAGGCAGAGATCTGTCAGCTGACGGGCCTTTCTGGCCATGCCGACCGTGAGGGTCTGCTGGCCTGGGTGAACGCGTTCAGCCCCAAACCCAAGCGGGTGTTTGTCATCCATGGCGAGGACGAGGTGGAGAACATCTTTGCCCAGACCCTGACCGAGCAGGGCTTTACTGCCTGTGCCCCTTACAATGGGGAGCAGTGGGCCATTGGGGCTGAGGGTGCGGTCTGCCTGCAGGAAGGCTCCCGTGTCCGGCTGGAGCACAAGCCCAGTGAGGGCGCGTCCCGCGCCGCAACGGTGTTCCAGCGGCTGGTCAGCGCCGGCAAGCGGCTGCTCCGCGTCATCGAGCACAACGAGGGCGGGGCCAACAAGGACCTTGCCAAGTTTGCCGACCAGATCAACGCCTTGTGCGACAAGTGGGACAGATAACCATAGAACCAGAAAAAACAGCACGCCGTTCGGTTTCGGCGTGCTGTTTTTGGTTGAAAGGGAAAAGGCTCTGCCGGGAGAAACGGCAGAGCCTTTTCGGGGTATGGAGAAAAGTGTGTGGGAGAAGAGCATGGAGGGCGCTACTGGTCGTCAGAGAGGCTTTGGGAGGAAGCCTTGTCTGCAGCATCCGGGGAGAAGGGGCGGTGCAGTGCTTTGTACTGCCTGTACCGGATGCCGAGCAGCGTGAATACAACGCCGGTGACAAAGGAGCCGACGCTGACCACGATATAGGCATCAGCGCCGCTGTGCAGCAGCACCGAGCCGTACCCGGCCAGAACGATGGAAAGACCCGGAACATGCTCCTGATACAGCAGGGACGCAATGCCGACTGTCAAAAACAGACAAACTGCGGAGAGAGCGCAGTTGATTCGATGTGCCCGCCTTTGACGAAGCCTGCGTGTGCGGCGGCGAATTTCCTCCATACGAACACTCGCCTTCTGGGTCATGGACAGTCCCTCCTTTTGAGAGATCATCAGAGCGGCTGCTTTCCGTCCTCTCTATCTCCTATAATACAGTTCGCGCCGATTCCTTTCACCCAAATTTGAAAAAAGTTCAAAAAAATTTCCCGCTCCGGAAAAGAGCGGGAAACGGTCAGCGAAAAACAGTGTGCCTGCCCCTGTGGAGCAGCCTTGCCGCAAACAGGGTGACGATGATGGCAGAAGGAAAGAAGTACCCGACCATCTGCCAGAAGCCGTCGGCGGTGATCAGCAGATTGTAGATGCCGTGCAGCACCATGCAGACCCCCAGAATCCCCACCGTGCCGGTGCAGGTGAGCCACGGACGGCGGAACACATAGGCCAGTGCCAGACCGGTCAGGATGCCGCAGACCAGATGCAGGGCCCCGGCGGACATGCCGCGGATGAGCAGGAAAACAAAACTTCCTGCACCGTTTTCGGTCAGGTAGCAGACGTTTTCAAAGGTAGCAAAGCCCACTGCAATGCCAATGGCCGCAGGAGTCAGTTTGTGGGAATCCGGCTCAAAGATCAAAAAGTAGAGCAGCAGAGGCAGCAGCTTCAGGATCTCCTCGCAGACAGGTGCGATCTCTATGGCGGTGGTCACGGCACTGCACTGGTGCCGCCCCATGAAAAAGCTGCTGACATAAGCCGAAAGCAGGCAGGTGGCCATGCCCAGCACCACGAACAGGGTAAAGCGCCGGGGGCTGCCCGATGTGAACAGCAGGGAGAGCAGCATGGGAAGCGCCAGGCACAAAAAGATGTTTTCAATGTAGGTCATGGGGCTCCTCCCGCAGGATATGGGGCAGGAAGCTGACCAGCGTGAGGGTCAACAGGATGTCCACAGCATAGTAAAGGCTGAACCGGGTGTAATCACGGATGAACTCGGAGGCAACGAACAGAAGGATCTGCAAGGACATTTCAAACAAGAGTGCGATCTCATAAGGCCGGAGCCGTTTTTCCTTTTGCAGGGCCGAAAAACAGAGGTAGGCCAGCGCGCCAAAGGTGAGCGCCAGCGCACCGGACATCAGCGGCGAAGGGCCAAACACCTGCACCCGCATGACAACTCCGGCAATGACCACCCCGGCCGCCAGCGCAAAAGGGGAGAACGGCGGGCGCAGGCCCTCCCAATAGAGGATCTCCAGCGAGAGAAAAAAGAAATACGAGGCCATCCAGGAGCATTCGGCCACATAAAACACCTGCGGCCCATGGCCCAGAATGATCAGATGGAGCAGGTAGTACAAAGTGCCCATCATAAAGCTGGCGTAGCCGAACGCCAGGATCAGGCAGGAGCGGCTGCTGCGCCGGAAGGCGAGGATAAAGGCGAGGAGCGCCATCGCAGCCAGCACGATCACCTGAAAGGTGTTGTCAATGATCTCAAAGCTCATCGTCGTCCCTCGTGTGCTTCTTTTCACTGCTGCGGCGCAGGCGGTAGAGCAGGATGGTCACACAGGAGCCCAGCAGGAACGAGAGTACGCCCACCAGGATATAACCGTCGGCTCCGCGCTCACTCAGCATCCCGGCGGTGCCGGTGGGGGAAACATGCAGCGCGACCGATGTGCCTGCCCAGTCGGGCATGGCAAGGCCCAGGCAGACCACCAGCGCCAGACAGGCCGCCATACAGCCTGCATCGATCAGCAGCATCTGCCGTGCGCGCGCCTGACGCTGCAGCTGGGCCGTGCGCTGGCGGATCAGCGCCATCCGTTCGGCATCAGTTTTCATACTGATATCCCTCCTGTTCCAAAAGTTGTTTCAGCTGCTGCTTGCCCCGGTACACAAGGTTCGTTACCTGCTGCTCGGTGCGTCCCAGTACCTGTGCGGCCTGCCGGTAGCTCAGTTCTTCAAAATAGACCAGAAAAAGTGTCTCCCGGTATTCCTTTTTGAGCTTGCCCAGTGCGGCGTACAGCTGCTGGTGCTGTTCGTTCTGGAGCGATCCAGTCTCGGCCAGTGCCTCGTCCGGCAGTTCAAAAGGCAGTTCCTCCAGCGGCAGAAAAAACCGCCGCCGGGTCTTGCAGCGCAATGCGAGATTGCGCCCGGTTTTATAGAGGTAAGCCTTGAAGCAGCCATCCTGAATGGGCCGCTCTCTTGCAAAAATATGGGCAAAGGCTTCGATCATCAGATCCTCTGCCTCGTGGATATCGCCCAGCACGCCGTTGATGTAAAGGGTCAGCGCGTCGCCATACCGCTCCACCAACAGCTGAGCGGCAGCTTCGTCTCCGGCCAGATACTTCCGGTAGGCTGTTTCGTCTGAGACCATCCGGTTGTTCCTTTCCGTGTTGTACACATTTCATCTTGTCTATTTTATATAAGATGAAAGAAATTTGCAAGGGAAAATACGAAAAAGCACTCCATTCTCTTCCAATTTGTGATATAATAAACTGATTTCGCCTGTTTTTCGCGCGGAAGGCGGGCGGCTGAAATTATTGGAGGGGACAAATTTATTATGGAACGTGAAACGCTGAAATCGCGGCTGGGCTTCATCCTGCTGTCGGCAGGCTGTGCCATCGGCATTGGCAACGTGTGGAAATTTCCTTATATGGCAGGTCAGGGCGGCGGCGGAGCCTTCGTACTGTTTTACCTGCTGTTCCTGGTCATTCTGGGTCTGCCCATTATGACCATGGAATTTGCTGTGGGCCGTGCCAGCCGCAAAAGCCCGGTGCGCGCCTATCAGGTGCTGGAAAAGCCGGGTCAGAAGTGGCATATCCACGGCTATTTTACCCTGATCGGCTGTTACCTGCTGATGATGTTCTACACCACCGTTGCAGGCTGGATGCTGCACTATTTCTATATGACCGCCGCTGGAAAGCTCTCCGGCTTGAACGCAGACGAGGTGGCGGGCAAGTTCACCGAGATGCTGGCAAGCCCCGGCATTATGACCTTCTGGATGGTGTTCGTGGTCGTTCTGAGCATTCTGGTCTGCGCCAAGGGCCTGCAGAATGGTCTGGAGCGTGTGACCAAGGGCATGATGATCGCCCTGCTCCTCATCATGGTCATTCTGGCCGTGAACAGCCTCTTCATGGATGGCGCAAAGGAGGGCCTTTCCTTCTTCCTGGTGCCTGACTTTGGCCGCATGAAGGAGGTTGGCATCGTCAACACCCTGGTGGGTGCGATGAATCAGGCCTTTTTCACCCTGAGCCTGGGCATCGGTGCCATGTCCATTTTTGGCAGCTACATCGGCAAGGAACACTCCCTGCTGGGCGAGAGCGTCCGTGTGGTGGTGCTGGATACCTTTGTGGCCATTACGGCCGGCCTCATCATCTTCCCGGCCTGCTTTACCTTTGGTGTGGATCAGACCGCAGGTCCCAGCCTGATCTTCATCACCCTGCCCAATATTTTTGCCAACATGGCGCTGGGCAGGTTGTGGGGCAGCCTGTTCTTTCTGTTCATGGCCTTTGCGGCCCTGTCCACCGTGCTGGCGGTGTTCGAGAACATCATCTGCTGCGGCATGGAGCTGACCGGCTGCACCCGTAAAAAGTCCAGTCTGGTCAACCTGTTCCTCATCATCCTGCTGTCCATGCCCTGCGTGCTGGGGTATAACCTCTGGGCCTGGGATGGCTTTGCCGTGTTTGGTGGTGCAGTGCTGGACTTTGAGGATTTCCTTGTCAGCAACCTGTTCCTGCCGCTGGGCAGCCTGGTCTACCTGCTGTTCTGCGTTTCCCGCTATGGCTGGGGCTGGGACAACTATAAGAAGGAAGTCAACACCGGCAAGGGGCTGAAGATCCACGATTGGATGCGCGGTTACCTGACCTACGGTCTGCCCGTGATCGTGCTGTTCATCTTCGCCTTTGGCATCTACGACAAGTTCTTTGCATAAGGAAATAAACCCTCTCAGTCTCGCATTCGCTCGCCAGCTCCCCAAGGAGAGCAACGCATCTGATGGGCAAACAACTTGCACAGCCTGAAGTCAGAGCAGCAATTGCCTCGCCCTTTGGGAGAGGTGGCAGTGCGAAGCACTGGCGGAGAGGGCGTTTTTGTTGGAGGACACAATGCACATTTTGATCTGTGATGATGATGCGATATTTGCTGCCCGCGTGGAAACGCTCGTCCGGGATTTCTTTGCGCGGCGGGGCTTGCAGGTGGAATGCACTGTCTGCCACAGCGGGGAAGAGACACTGGCCCGGCGGGACCTTGATCTGTATCAGGTGGCGCTGCTGGATGTGGATCTGGACACCATGAACGGCATCTCACTGGGAAAGCAGCTGCGCCAGTGCAGCCCGGAGATCTGCCTGGTGTATGTGTCGGCCTATCTGGAATTTGCCCCAGAGGGCTACACCGTGAATGCGTTCCGCTATATCCTCAAGCGCGACCTGGACTGCCAGCTGCCCCGCTGTCTGGATGCCATTCTGCACGAGCAGGATCACCGGGCTCCCAAGACCCTGACCATCCGGCAGAACCGCACCGAGACTGAGCTGCCCTACGACAGCATCTACTACCTCGAAAGCGACCTGCGCAAGATCAACGTTTACGGAGATGTGGCTCACCAGCCCCTGTGCTCCTACTATGGCAAGCTGAATGAGCTGCCGCAGGCCCTGTTTGAGAACGGCTTTCTGCGGGTGGGGCGGAGCGCGGTGGTCAATATGAAGTACATCCGGCAGATCAGCAGCTATATGGTCACTCTGCGCAATGGGGTCAAGCTGGGCGTGAGCCGGAACGGCTATGCTGAGATCCGCAGCACCTATCTGGAATGGAAGGGGCAGTTTGGGGATGACTAAGGAAATGCTCTGGTTTCTGATGGGGCATCTGGTCTGCGTTGGCCAGTGGGCGGCCTTTATCATGGTGGACCATGCATTTCTGGGCCGCGGCAGGAGATTCCGCTTCCCCTGCCTGTGGGCAGCCCTGCTGGCAGCAGTATTTCTGGCGGCTTCGATCCGGCATGACATTGGTTTTTTCAATATCGGATCTGTGATATTGAACGTCATCTACCTGTTGGTCACGGTGCTCTTTTTCGGCGGAAGCTGGAACCAGAAGCTCTCGGCCTGCCTTGTCAACGGCATTATGTGCCTGCTGACGGAAAATACAGTCAGCTACACCTTTGCCTGGTGTAAGCACATTCCCGTCCGGGAGGTCTGGCGCTACCGCAGCTGTCTGTTCCTGCTGGTAGCTGCTGTTGTGGGGGCTGGCCTGCTTGCAGCCTACATTATCCGGCGCTGGCGGAGGGAGCAGGCGTTGACCCCGCTGCAGATGCTGGTCATGTCCTTCTTTCCTGGCATCGTTGTGGTGCTGAACATCGTGCTGATGGTATCCGGCGGCAGTGAAGTGCCCAGCATGATGAACATGATGTTGACCTTTGGTCTGACCATAGCAGTGCTGATCCATCTGGGGATCGTGCAGATGGTCAACGACCAGATGCTGCAGCAGCAGACACTGATGGTGGAGGCTGTGCGCCAGAAGAAGAGCGCAGAAGCTCTTCTGGAATCCTACAAGACCCAGCGGCGGCTGACCCATGAGTTCACCAACCACACCGAGGCACTGGCTCTGCTGCTTCAGCAGGGCGATTACGAGGGCGCAAAGGCCTACCTCTCCACGCTCACAAAGACCATTGCGGCGAATACCACCATTATGAACACCCACAACCCCTTATTAGATGCCTTGCTCAGCAAAAAGTACGAGGAAGCCAGCCGAAAAGGGGTCATGGTCTATTTTGATCTGCCCGATCTGCGGGATATGCCCATGGGCCAGACGGATCTTGTGATCGTGCTCTCCAACCTGCTCAACAATGCCATTGAGGCCGCCGCGCAGGATGATCCGCCGGAGGTCTATGTGCGGATGCGGAAGAGCGAGGACGAGGTGGTGCTCTCTGTCCGCAACCGGGTGAAAAAGGACCTGAACCTCGTGGACGGTCAGCTGCCCCGCATCTCTCAGAAAGGGGCGGGCCACGGCTTCGGGCTGTGGAACGTGCGGGATGTGCTGAAAAAATACGGCGGCGAATATACCATCAGCTGCCGGGAGTGCTGGTTCCGCTTTACCTGCACCATCCCGCTCCGCAAATTATGACATGAAACCCTGCAGAATATGACATTTGGGGTGAAAGTTTCATCGGAATCTGCTACAATGAAACCAAGTTAAAGGCAGGAGCGCCTCCCCGCTGTATGGTTTGCGGCCGACAGAGGAAGGAACATCCGGGAACGCAGGCGTGTGTGCGTGGGCCGGAACGTCTTTACGAATAAAAAGTCTGACGAAGCTCTGAATGGCGATCTTGGGGGATTGCTGCAGATAGAGACCTTCTGAATGCACTGCACCTGCACGGCACCGTATGTGGGAATGGGATGCCGGGCGGTGCTGCCGGAGGGAGCTTTGTCGGGCTTTTTTGTTTGAGATCAGGCCGGAAGGAGGACGGTGTGGAGCATGGTTGCACCTGCACGGAAGCGGGCATCCTGCTGGATATCTTCACTCCGATGCGGGAGGATTTCGTGTAACAAACAAAAAAAGGCAGTGCGCCGCGTGGGACGCACTGCCTTTTGCTTTTGTACCGATTATTCCGGCTTCACCTGCAGCTCCTGCTCACAGTAGATGCAGCGGTATTTGCCGTTGGAGCTCATCTCAAAGATCTGGTCGCATTCCTCTTCAATGGAGGAGATGCAGCGGGGATTGCGGCACCGCACAATGTTCACCAGACGCTTGGGGGGCTTCGGCTTTTCCTTGCGCACAGCCTTGCCGTTTTCGATCACGGTCACGCTGATGTCAGGGTCAAGGTAGGCCAGCACGTCCAGGTTCAGCCAGGAGGCATCCCCCTCGACCTTGATGATGTCCTTGCGGCCGCAGTCGGCCTTGTGGGAGCGCGCATTCTGGATCAGTGCCACGTTGGCGGTCTTGTTGCCGGTGATGCCCAGCAGCTCCATCAGGCCCACAGCGGTGCCTGCCTTGATGTGGTCGATCACAATGCCGTTCTGGATCTCGTCAATATTCAGCATATCAGTTGCCCTCCTTCGGTGCCTTGGGGTCGGCAAGACCCAGCAGCGTCATGATCAGTGCCATGCGGATGTATACGCCGTTCTGCACCTGCTCAAAGTAGGCAGCACGGGGGTCGTTGTCCACATCCAGTGCGATCTCGTTCACGCGGGGCAGGGGATGCAGCACTGCCATTTCAGGCTTGGCAAGGGCCATCTTTTCGCTGGTCAGGATGTAGCTGTTCTTCAGGCGGATGTAATCCTCCTCGTTGAAGAAGCGCTCCTTTTGCACACGGGTCATGTACAGGATATCCAGCTCGGGCATGGATTCCTCCAGGCTCCGGGTCTCACGGTACTCGATGCCGTTGGCTTCCAGCACGTCCTTGATGATATAGTCGGGCACCCGCAGCTCCTCGGGGCTGATGAGCACAAAACGGATGTTCTTGCAGCGTGCCATGGTCTTGATGAGAGAATGGACGGTGCGGCCGAACTTCAGATCGCCGCACAGGCCGATGGTCAGATTATCCAGCCGACCCATCCGGGTGCGGATGGTCATCAGATCGGTCATGGTCTGGGTGGGGTGCTGGTGGCCGCCGTCACCGGCATTGATGACCGGGATGCGGGAGTAGCGGGAAGCGCGGAACGGTGCGCCCTCTTTGGGATGGCGCATTGCCACGATATCGGCATAGCAGGAGACCACACGGATGGTATCTGCAACGCTTTCTCCCTTGGAAGCGCTGCAGACGGTTTCGCTCGGGAAGCCCAGTACATGGCCGCCCAGGTTCAGCATGGCCGCCTCAAAGGAAAGGCGGGTGCGGGTGGACGGCTCATAGAACAAGGTGGCAAGCTTTTTGTGAGCCGCAACGTCCTGGTAAGCGGCAGGATCGGAGCGGATGCGGTCGGCCAGATCCAGCAGGGAAGTGATCTCCTCCTGGCTGAAATCCAAGGGATCAATGAGATGGCGCATGAATTTTACCTCCGTCAAAGTAATTTTCGAAGAATGGAAAAATCGAAGAAATTTGTGTAATAACTCAGTGAGCGCATGACCGGGTGGCACAGACGGTTGAAGCAGATCTCATCCAGCAGCAGCATGGCCTCGCCGGGAGCAAGACGCATGGCAGCCCGGATGGTCTCGTCGCCGCAGCTGGCCTTGAGGTGGGCCACATTCGAGGAGATCTGCTGGTTGCATTCCTGCTCCAGGATATCGAACACGCCGCCGCTCAGGTCGATGCGGGTGTAATCCCGGCTGCCAAAGAGGGCGCGGGGCAGATAATCGATGGAGTAGATGACCGGGGTGGTGTCGGCCAGGATGCGTTTTTTGATGCAGATGACCTCGTCCCCCGGTGCAATGGCAAGATCCCGGGCAAGCTCGGCCCCGGCGCGGATGGGATAGATCTGGATGCCATCGGCGTGGGGGTAGCTGCCAAAGCTGCGGATCAGCGGGTAATATTCCAGCTTCTGGTCAAGGCGGCTGCGCAGGCCGAGCACGGTGCGGTTGACCACCGTGCCAATGCCGCGCACGCGCTCGATGTAACCGGCGCGCTCCATCTCGCTCAGCGCGTCCCGGATCACGGTACGGCTGACACCGAGTTCCGCGGCCAGATCGACCTCGGCGGGCAGGCGGTCGGCATCGGCGTAGCGGCCGGTGCGCAGTTCTTCCAGAAGCGCCGCGACGACACGGTCACTGATGACCGCACCGCCCAGGCGGATGGATGACGAAGAGCTGGATTCTTTCATGGGCTGTTCCTCCGGTTCGCGGGCGGGGCAGTGCCCGCCTGGACTTGGGAAAACCTGCCCTGCATCCCAAAAGCTGCGCCGGACAGATTTTCTTACTTTCATTATAGCATGATTTGACTTTATTTTGAATGGTAATTATACTGGAATCCAGCAGAAAGTATGATTTTATTTTTGGAGGGTTCACAAAATGGAACTGATACTGCAAAAAGTGTGTGGCCGGTCTGCACAGCTTCCCATTCGCCTGCGCCGGTGCGGCCCTGCGGATGCCGCCGCATTCTTTGCTTTGCAGAACGAAGTGCGGGCCGCCATGCCTCACCCGGAGCAGTTTGTGCCGGACACATTGGAGAATATCACGGCCTACCTGAGGGAGGACCTGTGCATCGGGGCATACGACGGCGAACGGCTGGGGGCGTACTTTATCCTGCGCTACTGCGGCCGGAGCGCACACAACTATGCGGCCTTCCTGGGGGTGCCCCGGGAGGAGTGGGAGCACTGGGCCAATGCGGACAGCGCAGTGGTCCACCCGGACTGGCGGGGCAACGGCCTGCAGCGGAAGCTGCTGGAAGCGGCGCTGCCACTTGTCCGGCCCGGCATCGTGGGCATCGGGGCCACCGTCAGCCCGGAGAATCAATACAGCCTGAACAATGCCCTTGCCTGCGGTTTTGTCATTGCCGACCGCCGTGAGATGTACGGCGGGTATGACCGATATCTGTTAAAGAAGATGCTGTAAACAAAAATGCCCTCCTGCTGAGCACAGGAGAGCATTTTTTGTTATGCGACCAGGCGGCTCTCTTCCTTCAGCTGATCGTTCATCTTTTTGCGCACGACCAGCAGGCAGATGAGATGCACCCCTGCGGTCAGAGCCCAGCTGATGGGATAGCTGATGTACAGCGTGCCGGTGGAGCGGAACATCCGGAAGATGGTCGCGATCCAGACCAGACGGAGCAGGCAGCTGCCCACCAGACTGACGATCATGGGGATCACCGAGTAGCCGCGGCCGCGCAGGCAGCTGGCCAGAGTGTCCATTATGCCGCACAGGAAGTAGGCAGTGCAGATGATCTGCATCCGGGACAGGCCGGCGGTCACCACGGCTTCATCCGTGGAGTAGAAGTGCAGCAGGACCTCGCCGCCAAAGTAAGCGCCGCAGCCCAGGAACAGGCCCACCACAGTGACGCAGAGCAGGCAGTTGCGCATGACGCGGTCGAGGTTGTCGTACCGGCGGGCACCCACGTTCTGGCTGGTAAAGGTCACGGCCGCCTGCGCAAAGGCATTCATGCCGGTGTAGATGAAGCCCTCGAGGTTGGATGCGGCAGAGTTTCCGGCCACGACCGTGGAGCCAAAGGAATTGATAGCCGACTGGATCACCACGTTGGACAGGCTGAACACGGTGCTCTGCAGACCGGCGGGCAGGCCGATCTGGATGATCTGCAGCAGGGCTTTCTTGTGGAAGCCCAGATGCCGCAGGTCAAGGTGCATGGCACCCTCTTCCTTGACCAGCAGCACCGTGACCATAATGGCGGATACCGTCTGGCTGAGGATGGTGGCCAGCGCAACACCCGCCACGCTCATCTGGAACACGATGACGAACAGCAGGTTCAGCACCACATTGATGACACCTGCCACCGCCAGACAGACCAGCGGGCGGCGGGTGTCGCCCACGGCACGCAGCAGGGAGGCGTTGAAGTTGTACAGCATGGTCATCGGCATTCCGATGAAGTAGATCTTCAGGTAAAGGGTGGCAAGGTCAATGACATCCTCGGGGCTGGACATCAGTTCCAGCAGGCCGTGGGCTGCAAAAAAGCCCACAAAAGCCATCAGTACGCCGCCCACAAGGCTCAGGGTAACAGCGGTCTGCACCGCTTCGTGCACGCCCTGGTCATCCTTTGCGCCATAGCAGCGGGCAGCCACAACGTTTGCACCCAGCGCAAGGCCGACAAACAGGTTGACCAGCAGGTTGATGAGCGCACCGTTGGAACCAACTGCTGCCAGCGCGGCGCTGCCGACGAACCGGCCCACCACGACCACATCGGCAGCATTGAACAGCAGCTGCAAAAAGCTGGATGCCGCCAGCGGCAGGGAAAACAGGATGATCTTTTTCAGCATCGGGCCGCTGGTCAGATCACCGGCCTGGGACATTTGTGCCATGAAAGCTCCGCCTCCTTTGAAACTTCTCTCATACTCTTGCACCAAAATCGAAGCGTAAAAAATGCGCCGTGCCGTTTTGCGGCACAACGCAAATTGTAAATAACACCTATATTATAATACAGTTTTCTGTAAAATACAAGATGCTGCGCAGGGGAGATCCTGCCTTTCCGGGACACTTCGATCAGGAATGATGGATCTGCAGCGTTTTCCAGTGCTCTTTCTTCTCATATTCTGTTGTCACGCCGTCATCCCGGTACATCCGGTACTCAGCAGATTCGCCGTCAGGCAGGAAGCTCCACAGGGTCAGGCTGGCATCATCCAGCTCAGAGGTGTTGTTGGCGGGCTGTGCTACGGGAACGATGTGACCCGGACGGAGGAACAGCAGCATTTCGTCCAGCGCACAGCGGATATAGTGGTGTCCGGCGGGCAGGATCTCTTCGTCGTAGTCGTCCACGGCCCGCAGGCGCAGGAGCTTCATGGGTTCGGGAAGGTAGACATGCCGCCCGTGGGCATTCTGGACATAGACGGGAGCGGCCATCAGGCCCTCGCCCAGCAGAAGCTGATCTTCCACCTCCCGGGCATCAGGGTCATCCGGGTAGTCGAAGGCCAACGGCCGGAAGTAGCTGGTGTTTTCCAGCGCAGCCTTCATAAATTCGCTGTACAGGTAGGGCAGCAGGGCGTAGCGCAGACGGATCATATTACGCACAGCGGGCAGCACCTCGGGGAAGCGGTAGTATTCCTGCATCCGGGTGCCAACTGCGGAGTGGTTGCGCATCAGCGGGGTGAGCAGACCGAACTCAAGCCAGCGCAGGGCAAGATCCGGCGTGGTATCGGAGGAGAAGCCGCAGAGGTCGGCACCGCTGTACAGGAAACCGCACATCTGGACACTGGGCATCATCTGGATGTTGGCCAGCAGCTGGGCCCAGCTGGAATTGTTGTCGCCCAGCCAGATGCCGCCGTAGCGGTGGCTGCCAATGAAGCTGGAGCGGCTGTAAAGCAGGGTGCGCTGGCCCGGGCGCAGGTCGGCAAAGGCTTCGCCAGCGGCGCGGGTCATGCTGCCGCCGTAGAGGTTGTGGACCTGATCGTGGCGCACCTTCTGGCCGTCCACCTCATGGTAGAAGCTGGCGTAGTCTGCCGGGCTGTTCATCAGTCCCATGGCACCGCCCACCACGCGCAGGAAGAACTCCTCCTGCTCAATGTTGTCCTTCTCCCGCAGGGCGGCCATGTCGTTCAGAAAAGCGCGCAGCCGCTCGGGTGAGTAGAAGAGGGAGGGCTCATTCATATCGTTCCAAAAGCCCTCGATGCCGCAGTCGGTCAGGGCCTTGTATTTGTGACCGAACCACTCCCGCACCTCAGGGCGCAGGAAGTCGGCAAAGTAGGCCTTGCCGGGCCAGACTGCCGCCACAAAGGGGGTTCCATCGGCCTTTTTGCAGAAGTATCCCTTTTCCAGCCCTTCGGTGCAGGTGGGGTCGTTGGGGTCGATGCGTACGCCGGCATCGATGATGGGCACCAGCCGGATGCCCTGCGCTTTCAGGTCGGCGGAGAGCTTTGCAAGATCAGGAAAACGTTCCTTATTTACGGTAAAATCGGCATAGTCCTGCATGTAGTCAATGTCCATGCAGATCATATCCAGCGGCAGGTCGTGCTCCTTGTACTGGCGTGCAACCTCCCGCACGTCCTCCTCGGTCTTGTAGCCCCAGCGGCTCTGTGCCAGACCGAATGCCCACCGGGGCGGGATGTAGCTGCGGCCGATGAGGGTGCGGAACTCCTTGCAGATCGCATTCTCGTTCCCGCCGGAGAGGAGATACAGATCATAGTCAGGGGTCTCGGTGTGGAAAGAGAATAGATCGTGGCGGGTATAGCCGATGTCGTAATACACCTTGCCCGGGAAATCCACGAACAGGCCAAAGCAGGTGCTGCCGTCCCGCACCAGCAGGAAATTGTGCGCACCATAGAAGGAAAGCTTGTCCTCGCTGTGGCGGGATTCGTCGGTGTTGTTGGTGATGTAGTGCCAGCCGCGCTTGTTGATGCCGCGGGGCATTTCGCCCAGACCGTAGACCGCAGCCTGCTCACTGAGGGTGAGCTGCCAGCCGCTGTCGTCGGGAGTCAGAAAGGGGACGGGGCCGCTTTCCGCGGGAAGAGACAGCACAACGCTCTGGGTGGGGAAGGGATGCCCGAAAGAAAAACGCTGGATCACAGAAAAGTCCTCCTGTTTCAGATAGAGTTGTTACTGTAATGATACGGCAGAAATCGTTCCGGAACAAGAGAGAAAACAGGATAAATAATGCAACAAAACAGGCGCTTTGTGGCCTGCGCAACAGCCAATACTTCTGCTGCGCCTGCCGAAGCCCTTCAGGCGTGAAACTGCACGGAATGGATTGCAAACTGTCGAAGGGCTTGCTATAATAAAAGGTACTCTGAAAAGGGAGGATCTTCCATGTATCGAAACGGCATCAAGCGGCTGCTGGCGGTCATTCTGTCCCTCTGCGGCATGATCGTGCTCTCACCGCTGCTGCTCATCCTCTGCCTTGCCATCAAGATCGATTCCCTGGGACCGATTTTTTTCAGGCAGAAGCGGGTGGGCATCCACAAACAGCATTTCAATATCCTCAAGTTCCGCACCATGCGCATCGACACCCCCCACGATATGCCCACCCACATGCTCAAGGACCCGGATCAGTATATCACCCGGGTGGGGCACTTCCTGCGCAAGACCAGTCTGGACGAGCTGCCCCAGCTCTGGAACATCTTTGTGGGCGATATGGCAGTCATCGGCCCGCGCCCGGCGCTGTGGAACCAGTATGACCTGCTGGCCGAGCGGGACAAGTACGGTGCCAACGATGTCCGCCCCGGCCTGACCGGCTGGGCTCAGATCCATGGGCGGGATGAGCTGGAGATCGTGGACAAGGCCCGGCTGGACGGCTACTATGTGGAGCACCTGAGCTTTGGCATGGACGTAAAGTGCTTCTTTGGCACCATCAGGGCGGTGCTCGACCACGACGGTGTGGTCGAGGGCGGCACCGGCACTTTGCACGAAGAGGAAAACCACAAGAAGTAAGACCGGCCCGGGCAGAATACTTGATTTATCCCCTGAAAAGCGTATAATAAAATGGTATAAGACATCAAAGGAGGATTTCCATGAATCGCACCTACATCAACGAGGTACAAAAGGAAATTGGCAATACGATCAAGGTACAGGGCTTTATTGAAAACCTGCGCAACAGCAAGTATATGGCCTTTATCGTACTGAAGGATATCACCGGCAAGCTGCAGATCACGGTTGAAAAAGAGGATCATCCTGATCTGGTGGACACCATCGATCAGCTGACCCCTGATTCTGTCATCACTGTCACCGGTAAGGTGGTCGAGAACGACTACGTCAAGATGGGCGGCATCGAGATGATCCCCGTGGCCATCGAGGTGGAGAGCATTGCGGATGCACTGCCCATTGCCCGCAAGGCCATTGCCGCCACCAAGAAGAAAAAGGCGGTGGAGCGTTCCAGCATCGACCAGCGCATTGATTACCGCTGGGTCGATCTGCGCACCGACGAGAACCAGCTGATGTTCAAGGCCCAGAGCTGCATGGTCAACGCCATGCGCAAGTTCCTGCTGGACCAGAACTTCATCGAGATCCACACCCCCAAGCTGATCGCTGCTGCCAGTGAGAGCGGCTCTGAGGTGTTCAAGGTGGATTACTTCGACCGCAATGCCTATCTGGCACAGAGCCCCCAGTTCTACAAGCAGATGGCAATGGCTGCAGGCTTTGAGCGCATCTTTGAGACCGGCCCTGTGTTCCGCGCCGAGAAGAGCTATACCAACAAGCACGCCACGGAGTTCTCTGGCTTCGATCTGGAGTTCAGCTACATCACCTCTTACAAGGATGTCATGGCCATGGAGGAGCAGCTGCTCAAGGCTGGCCTGCAGGCTGTGAAGGACGCATACGGCGATCAGATCCAGGAGCTGTTCGGCAAGGAAGTCATTGTGCCCGAGACCCCGTTCCCCGTGGTCAAGCTGGCTGACCTGTACAAGGGTCTGGAAGAGGACTTCGGCTATGTGGTGGACGATTCCGAGAAGGGTGACCTGACCACCGAGGCCGAGCGCCTGAGCTACGACTGGGTGAAGAAGCACTATAACCACGAGTTTCTCTTCGTCACGGATTACGATGCTGAGAAGCGCGCTTTCTACCACATGCGCGACGAGAACGGCGTGCCTCAGGGCTACGACCTGATCTGGCGCGGTGTGGAGATCACCACCGGTGCCCAGCGCGAGCACCGCTATGAGGTGCTGAAGAAGCAGGCTGAGGAAAAGGGTCTGGCTGAGGATGTCAAGTTCTATCTGGAGTTCTTCCAGTATGGCTGCCCCCCGCACGGCGGCTTCGGTCTGGGCATCGACCGCCTGACCATGCTGCTGGTGGGCGAGAGCATCAAGGACGCGGAGTTCCTGTTCCGCGGCCCCAACCGTCTGACCCCGTAAGGACGGGGGTGTTCGTATGAACGCCGCGGACCATTATCTGACCCGTTATCTGGAAGCGAAGGATCTGGATCAGTACAACGCACTGCTCCGCTACACCTTTCAGGTCACGGAAGAAGAGCTGACTGCCACAGGCTGGAAGGACGATGAAATCAAGCAGTCCAAGTTCCCGGTGCTGGAACGTGCCGATGTACTGGGCTGCTTTGATGGAGACACGCTGGTGTCCCAGTTTGCCGTCTATCCGCTGAAAATGAACATCTATGATACGGTCTACCATGTGGGCTTTGTCACCAGTGTCTGCACCTACCCGGAGTACACCGGGCAGGGCATTATGAAGCACCTGATGATCAAGGGCCTGACCCAGATGCACGAAGAGGGCAAATCCTTCGCCCTGCTCTACCCGTACAGCATTCCGCTGTACCATCATCTGGGCTGGGAGATCGTTTCCAACAAGATCTCGTTCAACATCAAGGACCGGCAGATCCCCACCAAGGTCAAGGCCCCCGGCTATGTCCGGCGTGTCAGCTGGGATAATACCGAGTTCCATGAGCTGCACTCCCACTTTGCGTCCATCACCCATGGCTGTCTGTTCCGCAACAGTCTGGCCTGGGAGGAATACTGGCGCTGGGATGAGGACGATACCAATGTTGCGGTCTACTACAACGTCAAGGATAAGCCCTGCGGCTACATGGTCTACCTCATCAAAAACGACATCATGCACATCAAGGAGATGGTCTACCTCAACCGCGAGGCCCAGAAGGGCCTGTGGGAGTATATCCATGCCCATGATTCCATGATCGATGAAGTGCACGGCAGTACCTATTTCAGCGAACCCATCGCCTTTGAGATGGACGATGGCGACATCAAGGAAAGCATCCGCCCCTATGCCATGGGACGCATCATCGACGTGGAGGATTTCCTCGCCGATTACCCCTGTGACCCGGACGGCGGCACCCTGTGCATCGAGCTGGAGATCGAGGACCCGCTTCTGCCATGGAACGACCGGACGTTCAACGTTCGCTTTGCAGATGGGCACTGCACCATGACCCGTGAACCCGCCGAGTATCACCTGAAAATGGGCATCGGCACCTTTACCACCCTGCTGCTGGGCTACAAGACCGCAGAGCGTCTGTATGAGCTGGAGCGCATCGAGGGCAGGGAAGAGGCTGTGGAACGGCTGGATGACGTGCTCTTCCATAAGATTCCGTATATTTCGGATTACATCTGACAAAAGAAAACAACCCTCTCCGTCAAAGCCTTTTGCTTTGCCTGCTTCCCCCGAAAGGGTGAGGCGGCATTGCGAGGCAATGACGGAGAGGGTTGTTCTTTTTGACTCAGAGCAGCGTCGGCACCAGCTCGGCCAGCTTTTCGGCCAGCTGTGCATGGCCCTTACGGGTCAGATGCATGAAGTCGATCTGGTTGAACTCGCAGCCTTCAGCGTCCAGGAAATGGACGTTGTTACGCTCTGCAATGATCTTGTACCAGCCGGCAACGCCCTTGGACTTCTCTACACAGCCGTCGCCCATGACCTCATCGTGGAAGCCCTCCTTAATGCGCGGAGGAGCGACCACAAGAATGTTGGGTTCCTTGCCGCCCCAGCAATCCACGGTCTTGCACTTCTGGATCAGGCGCTCCATGCCAGCGCCAATGCAGGCGGCGTTTGCGTTGAAGCGCTCTTTCACATCGTTGGTGCCCAGCATGATGATGAGCAGGTCGATGACTTCATGGCTCTTGAGCAGGGGATAGGCCACGCTCAGAGCATCCATGGACTCGTGGATGGGGTCTACAAAAACGGTGGTGCGGCCAGAAAGGCCCTCTTCGGTTACCAGATACTTGTCGCCCAGAGCAGTCTGCAGACGGCAGGTCCAGCGCTCGTCCTCGTTGAAGCGGATGCCGCCGTCGGCGTTGTCCTTGGGGTCGGCACAATAACCGTGGGTGTTGGAATCGCCCAGGCAGAGAATATGTGTTTTCATCTCAATACACTCCTTTGATCGTTCAGGTGATCAGGCTTCGCCGTGCTGCTGGCGGAAGTAATAGACTGCGCCTACCATACCGGCATCATTGTGCAGCTGGGCGGCGCGGATCTCCAGCCCCTCGGCAAAGGCGGGCATGACGGAGGCCCTGACTTTGGCGGCAATGGGTTCGATGAGCAGCTTCTGCTGGGTGCTCACGCCGCCGCCGATGAGAATGAGCTGCGGGTTGAAGATGTGCACCATGCCTGCAAGGCCCTGTGCGATCTCATCCGTCCAGGCATCCAGCAGGGCCAGAACGGTTTCGTTGCCAGCCTCTGCGGCAGCAAAAATGGCGCGGCCGTCTTTCCAGGCCGGGTCCTTTTTCTGTGCGGCCCGTACCAGAGCCGTGGTGGCGGCGTAGCGCTCCCAGCAGCCGGTGGCACCGCAGGTGCAGGGGACACCGTCCAGTGCATGGGTGCGGTAGTGGCCCAGCTCACCGCCCAGTCCGCGGGCACCCTCCAAAAGGCGGCCGCCGGTCAGGATGCCGCCGCCCACGCCGGTGCCCAGGGTTACGCCGATGACATCGGTATAACCCTTTGCGCCGCCGACCCAGACCTCGCCCAGCGTCATGCAGTTGGCATCGTTGGCGACGGTGACGGGTAGGCCGAAGAGCCGTTCCAGTTCGGCCTGGATGGGGCTGTTGATGTAGTTGGGAAAGTTGCCGCAGGTACCGGCTACGATGCCTTTGCGGCTGTCGATCTGGCCGGTGGCCGAAACGCCCACGCCTTCCAGTGTGTTCACGTCGATGTTCTGGGTCTCCACAAAGGCTTTGGCGGCTTTGAGCACGGTGGTCAGCACCGGGGTCTGGTAGCCGTCGAAGTTGACGCTCTCCTCGGCCTTGGGGCCCACCGCGCCGGTCTCATCCACGATGCCCAGCTTGACGGCAGTGCCGCCGATATCGATCGCAAGATACTGTTTCATCTCAGTGTCTCCGTTTTACTTGTTCATGGCGTTGATGGCACCGGTGAAGCGGGCCGTGATCTCGGCAGGGCGGGTGATGGCACCGCCCACCACCAGTGCAAAAGCACCGGCTTCCAGTGCCTTGACGGCCTGCTCGGGGTAGTGGATGTGGCCCTCGGCAATGACCTTGGCGGGGCACTCGGTGGCCAGCTTGTGGACGAAATCAAAATCGATGTCGTCAATGCCCTGGGTCTCAGGGGTGTAGCCGCGCATGGTGGTGCCCACAAAGTCGGCACCGGCCTCGGCGCAGGCCATGGCGTTCTCAAAGTTGTCGCAGTCGGCCATCACCAGCTGATCCGGGTACTTTGCCTTGATGGCGCGGATGAACTCAGCGGAGGTGGAACCGTCCGGGCGGAGAGCTCCCGTGCCCTGCACCGCCAGAATATCCACGCCGCAGGCCACCAGCTCGTCCACTTCCTTCATGGTCACAGTGATGTACATGGGGGTGCCGGGGTAGTCCTTTTTGATGATGCCGATTACGGGCAGGTCCACGACCTCCTTGATCTGGGTGATGTCCCGCACGGTGTTGGCGCGGATGCCCACCGCGCCGCTCATGGCGGCAGCCTTGGCCATCAGGGGCATCACGCCGCCCTCCTTGGTGTACAGGGGCTCGTGCTCCAATGCCTGGCAGGAGACGATCAGCCCGCCCTTGATCTGAGCAAACAGTTTTTCCTTATCCATGATATTTATCCTCCATCTTGATCTTGACAACAGCTTTGCGGACACGATCGCAGCCGGGCGTTTCCACGCCGGGGCGGTGCAGCTCACCGGGGAAGAAGAGGACGAACCGCCCCTCGCCCAGAGCGCCGAAAACGGCATCCTCGCTGTCCTTTTTGCCGATATCCGGCTGGTAGGGCTCCACCTCGGTGCCGGGGTCGGTCTCGTAGCCCCAGCCCTCGCCGCCGGTCAGGTCGATCTGCAGATCGGCGTAGAGCCGGTGATATTCGGCGTGGGAACCGGTGTGGGGTTTGAGATCGGCATCCATCACATTGATGAACACCTCGTCGCCGTCCACTTCGGTACGGCCCAGCGGCAGGGTATCCAGCGGGTGTGCGGCCAGAAACTCAATGGCCGTGTCGAGGTTTTTGTGGAACCCCTTGTACAGATGCAGTTGATCCAGGGTATCGCAGATCATACGCTTTCCCTCCAAAAAAGAAGCGCCCGCCTCCCCTCTGAAAAGAGACGGAGAGGGGGCGCTTGTTCAGCTTACAGTTTTGCGATGGCGGCTTCGATCATGGCCTGTGCTTCGGCCACGATGGCCTCATCCTCGGGGACCAGGCCGGGCATGGGCTCACGCACGCCGCCCAGCTCCAGACCGTACATCCGGCGCAGGATCTCTTTCTGCACGGCGTACAGGTTGCCGTGGGCCTCACACATCTTGTAGATGATGCGGTCGGCCTCATACTGGAGGGCCTGTGCTTCCTTGACCTCGCCCTTGTTGATATGCTCGTTCATGGCCAGATACAGCTCAGGCATCACGGCGTAGGTGCCGCCGATGCCGCCGTCTGCGCCGATGACGCGGCCGGAGACGAACTGCTCATCGGGGCCGTTAAAGACCACAAAGTTGCCTTCGCCGCGGGCAGCGATACCGGCATCCTTGAACATCTGGATGTCCTGGGTGGGCATGGAGCTGTTCTTGACAGCCACCACGTTGGGGTTCTTGAGCATCTCCTTCAGCAGGCTCATGGTCAGGCCGGTGCCAGCCAGCTGGGGAATGTTGTAGATAACGAATTCGGTATTGGGAGCAGCAGCGGACATGTCATTCCAGTATTTTGCAATGGCATACTCGGGCAGGTGGAAGTAGATAGGGGGGATGGAGGCGATGGCATCCACACCCACGCTCTCGGCATGGCGGGCCAGCTCCACGCTGTCGGCGGTGTTGTTGCAGCCAACGTGAGCGATCACGGTGAGCTTGCCTTTGGCTTCGCTCATCACTGCCTCCAGCACGGCCTTGCGCTCGTCCACATGCTGGTAGATGCACTCACCGGAGGAACCGCCGACATACACGCCCTTAACGCCCTTTGCAATCAGGTGGCGGGTGAGGGCCTTGACACCCTCAGTGGAAATATTGCCCTCTGCGTCGTAGCAGGCGTAGAAAGCGGGGATAACGCCCTGGTACTTAGTGATATCTTTCATAGTTTGTCTCCTTAAGCTCCTATATGCTTATTTGTTCTGTTCACTGCATCAGCGCCCTCTTGCGGTGCCCTGCATCCGCTTCGGCCCTTGGTGCGGGCCTTGCGTCTTGCAGACCGCTGCGCCAAAAATTGCTTCCTGAACATCAAGCTCCAACGCTTTCTGTTCCGGGCAACTGCATCA
>NZ_JARFIS010000899.1:0-295 GCF_029076575.1 Faecalibacterium sp. DFI.5.82 | reverse complement strand
CACACCAGCCGCACCGGCTGTGTGTTCCTGCTACGGAAGACCGGGGAGCCTGCCACCCGGCGGATGCTCTGCGGCATGGCGGCGGGCATCATGCTGGCGGCCAGCGTATGGAGCCTGCTTTTGCCGGCCATTGAGCGGGCAGAGCAGGGGCCGCTGCCTGCATGGGTCCCGCCTGCCGTGGGCCTGCTGCTGGGTGCGGTAGGGCTTTTGCGGCTGGAAACGCTGGCGGGCCGCCTGTTGAATGCCGGGCCGGGCCGTTGTGGGCGGATGGTGCTGGCAGTCACCCTGCACAACC
>NZ_JARFIS010000898.1:0-295 GCF_029076575.1 Faecalibacterium sp. DFI.5.82 | reverse complement strand
TCTCCTTATTTATAAGGAATCTTTCTCATTTTTCAGTAGATTCCTCCAGATTCTTTCGGTACTGTGCCGGACTGACACCATACTCTTTCTTGAATACCCGGCTAAAATAGAGTGGGCTATCATACCCTACGATCTCTGCAATTTCTCCAATATTGTATTCGGTGTTCTCCAATAAGCTTTGTGCATTTACCATCCGAAGGGACAGGATGTATTGTGCAGGGCTTATTTTCATGTACTGCTTAAAATTACGGATAAACCTCGGCGTAAGCAGCCAGCTCCTTCAGGATCTCACGGG
>NZ_JARFIS010000897.1:0-295 GCF_029076575.1 Faecalibacterium sp. DFI.5.82 | reverse complement strand
GGTGCTGCGCAGCCGGGGCTGGAACATCCCGGACAGCGCAGCACCCGCAGGGCCGTAATGGCCGTGGCGGCGTTCCGGGGCTGATAGCTGCCGATCAAGGGCAGGCGGATGCCGTTCAGGCCGTCAAAATCAAAGGTGACAGCATCCAGATCCCCGTCCTCGATGGTCTGCCTGCTGAGATCTACCACGGTAAGCGGCGCGTGCCGCTCTGCCGCCGCACGGGCGATGACGGCATCGGCCTCGGGCACACCGCCATAGCTCACCACCGGACTGCCCGGCTTGATTCTGCTGCTGG
>NZ_JARFIS010000896.1:0-295 GCF_029076575.1 Faecalibacterium sp. DFI.5.82 | reverse complement strand
GTCGGAACGGCTACCCGCCTGTCGGCGGCGCTCATTGCTGCATCTGTACTACGGCAAAACCATCGGCACCGGGGACCTGATGCAGCTGTATCCCCGCACAGACCGGGGATTTTCGCCGGATTACTACGCTTACCGCACCCACCGGGGCATTTCCCCGGATCTACTCCCGCAGGAGTATACAGTCTGCAACGTGGGCGATTTCCGTCTCTCCTGCCTGACGGTGGCAGACAGCCGTGGTGCCTTTGGCGCAGACTTTACCTATGTGAGCCACACGGTGGAGGCGGGCAAATATCAG
>NZ_JARFIS010000895.1:0-296 GCF_029076575.1 Faecalibacterium sp. DFI.5.82 | reverse complement strand
GGGCAGCGCAGCCAGATGTAGGGGCTGTTCTTGCCGCCGCAGTACCACACGCCGCACTCGTCCAGCGCATCGGCAATGACCTTGGCGTTCTGGCGGAAGTAATCGAGGTTGGCCAGGATCTCAGCCATTCCGCTCTCGGTGAACACGGCGGCAGCAGCGCGCTGAACGACGTAGGGCACGCCGTTGAACTTGGTGGTCTGGCGGCGCAGCCACTGCTTGTTCAGGTTCATGCCCTCGCGCTCCAGCTCGTGGGGCACGATGGTGTAGCCGCTGCGGGTGCCGGTGAAGCCTGCGAT
>NZ_JARFIS010000894.1:0-296 GCF_029076575.1 Faecalibacterium sp. DFI.5.82 | reverse complement strand
ACCATTTGTTTCAGCAAACGGTCAGGCTGTCGTGGGCTTTACAGCGGTATTCTTTACCGCTGCGCACCAGCGTTTCGCCGTGTGCCCGGAGAAACTTTTCCAGATCCACCGCATTGGCTTTGTCGATCTGGGCTTGGGTGTAGGTCATGTTGCTCCCTCCTTAAAGCTCCTGTGTGTGATTCTTCTGCTCAGCTTTCTTCTTGAATTGCGCTGCCTTGGCTTCTTCCAGCTTTTTCAGCTCCGATTCCTTCTCCGGGGTCTTGCCGCCCGGTGCAGAAAGCTGCTGCTTATTCAGC
>NZ_JARFIS010000893.1:0-296 GCF_029076575.1 Faecalibacterium sp. DFI.5.82 | reverse complement strand
GATGACCCGATATTCCAGGTCATCCAGGATTTCTTGATACTCGGGTCCGGCTTGAATCTGATTGACGAACAGCTGCAGATGACGGATCAAAGCCTTGGCAGTCGGTGCATATTCACACGGCGCGGTCGGGTCCTCCAAGGCCACGTGATCATTCATCTCATCAGCACGGGCAATCACGCGGCCAGCCTCGCTCTCCTTTAATGATGGGCTCATAATAAAGTAGCCAGCCAGCAAGCGAATAAAGCGCAAAGTTCCCGTTCGAATCCCCACGGAACTGGTCGGATCCAGATCCAGCA
>NZ_JARFIS010000892.1:0-296 GCF_029076575.1 Faecalibacterium sp. DFI.5.82 | reverse complement strand
GTCTGTTCCTGGCGGCGGCAACGGTGTTCTTCAGGGACATCATGCACATCTGGAGCGTGTTCATCACGGCACTGCTCTACTTCTCCGCCAGCTTCTATGACCCCACCCAGATGACCTTTTCCATCGGCGGGTTCAACATGCAGCAGATCATCAAGCTGAACCCCATGTACTGGTATATCAGCGGCTTCCGTCGCACCCTGATGTGGGGCATCCCGCTGGACCTCTACATGTTTGCGGTCTGCGGCATCTGCGCAGTGGTCTCCATGTGGGTGGGCGTGCACATGTTCCGCAAAACG
>NZ_JARFIS010000891.1:0-296 GCF_029076575.1 Faecalibacterium sp. DFI.5.82 | reverse complement strand
CACTGATTTGTTACTGACACGAGCATTTTTCTCTCAGCTTCCCACTGAATATGAAACATATTCTGTGTTTGAAACGATACTGCACAAACTGCAAAATGAATAAGTACATTAAATCTATCCGCATGAATTCCGTAAGCTGTAAAAAAGCCATTCCTTGCATAGATACTTGCTATTCTTTCTGCCAGAGATACTACATCCTGTGGCAGAATACAATCCGTTGCCGCGAAAGAAACAATGCGGTGTTTTGCAAACTGCTTAGTTCCTTTCTGTCTTCTCCTGACTGCAAAAAGCATCAG
>NZ_JARFIS010000890.1:0-296 GCF_029076575.1 Faecalibacterium sp. DFI.5.82 | reverse complement strand
AACCTTAAAAAAGGAAAAGAGTAGTTACCAAAAAACGGTAACTACTCTTTTGTTATAAAAACCTTTCCTCATGTTTGAAAAGCTGATCGAGAAATAAAGCACACAACGGTATTCTTTCTTTTATCAGTTGGTACATTTTGCAGTCTGTAACGTGTCATTTACTGTTTGTTACCTTAACATATCCAGTCGAAAACACAAGGGTATATAAACGAGCAAGCTCGACCTTGTGTTTTCTTTGTGTCTATGTTGCGTTATCGTCACAGCAAACGACACGAACACACTGGCGAAAATGAACC
>NZ_JARFIS010000089.1:0-436 GCF_029076575.1 Faecalibacterium sp. DFI.5.82 | reverse complement strand
CACCTACGCCCATATCCAGCAGTCCTCTCGTGTTGAACTGGGGAAGAAGTTCGAGGAAGGGTTCTATGCTAAGTCCGAAAGCCCCAGCCCACAGGCTGTACCCGCCGTAGGCGAACCGACCATCTCTATGACTGCTCTGCTGGAACTTCTGAAGAACGCAGACCCCGAAGTAATGGCGCAGCTCCGTCTGGCTCTTCTGACCTGATGCAAAATTTACCACGCATTTCAAAGCAATTCCAGCCCATGCAGAAGATTCCCACGAAAAAGCCGACCGTGCAAAAACCGTGCATTGACCGTGCAAGCCCCGAATTTTCGGGGTTACATAACGAAAAAGAGCGTCAAATCTTACGATTCAACGCTATTTTATTGGTGCACCTCCAGGGACTCGAACCCTGGGCCCACTGATTAAGAGTCAGTTGCTCTACCAACTGAGCTA
>NZ_JARFIS010000889.1:0-296 GCF_029076575.1 Faecalibacterium sp. DFI.5.82 | reverse complement strand
CGCAAACCGGGATTACAATTATTTCCAGCGGGGCAGCAGCATCCATAATATGGCCTTCAACCCCAGAAAGCTGGATAGTGTGCGGCACTGCCACGCGCTGATGGAAAATGTGAAGCGTGATTTCCCCCAGTTGAGCCGTGCGGCAGAATGCCGCTATCTGAGCTATGTCTGCAATATCCTGTTCCAGATTGAGGACTGGCAGCATGAAATGATTGAAAAGGCCCTCTGGCAGGAAGTGAAAAAATACCGCCGGAACGTTCTGCTGGATCCGCAGGCCCGCAAAAAGGCCAGGCTGG
>NZ_JARFIS010000888.1:0-296 GCF_029076575.1 Faecalibacterium sp. DFI.5.82 | reverse complement strand
TGAGGAAACAGTCAAATTTCACTCACCGGCTCAATTCGTTTCAAATTTCTCGGATAGTTATTTTAGTTCTTTCGCGGTCTCCTGCGTATGGCGCAAGAGGGTTTCACGCATTTCTGACGGACAGCTGCAATAAAGCATCTTCATCTGACTGGCTCCCTCATCTTCTGGAGAAACATCTGGATTGATCAGAGTGTCCAGAGAGAGCGGCAGCACCTTTGCCAATGCCTTCAAAATCAAGTACGATGGATTCATCTTTCCCTTTTCAATATTGGAAATCAGTTTTACAGATACATGGC
>NZ_JARFIS010000887.1:0-296 GCF_029076575.1 Faecalibacterium sp. DFI.5.82 | reverse complement strand
CTCCGGCGGCATCTCTGAAAAGCTGATCGCTCTGGCCGATGCCTGCGTCGGCTGGATGCGCGGCGGCAAGGCCATGGTCAACATCGTGGCTTCCTACTTCTTCGGCGGCATTTCCGGTTCCGCATCCGCCGATACTGCTTCCATCGGCTCCATTATGATCCCCATGATGGTGGATCTGGGCTATGATGCCGACTTCTCCACTGCTGTTACCATTACCTCCTCCTGCGAGGGTCTGCTGGTTCCCCCGAGCCATAACATGGTCATCTACGCCACCACCGCCGGCGGCATCTCTGTGG
>NZ_JARFIS010000886.1:0-296 GCF_029076575.1 Faecalibacterium sp. DFI.5.82 | reverse complement strand
AAGCGGCAATGTGGAAGAAGCTGGAAGAGCTTTACGCCCTGTACGAAGCCGCCATCCGCGCCGAGCGCACAAGGTACAATGTGCTGCTGGAGAAACAGACCGGAAGCCTGCCCTTGGATACTACCAAAGTTGACAGTTTTGCCAAGGGCTCCCCTACTAGGGGAGCTGTCACGGAGAAGCCCGTGACTGAGAGGTTTAGCCCGGACGCTGGCGAGCGAAGCGAGACTGAGAGGTTTGACCCCCAAAAGGAGGCGCATTCCGATGCACCCGCTGGACAATGAAGCCCTGAAGCTGGG
>NZ_JARFIS010000885.1:0-296 GCF_029076575.1 Faecalibacterium sp. DFI.5.82 | reverse complement strand
CCTCGCACAGGTGGAAGAGCACGCTCTCCATACGGGCCTTGTTGGCCTCGTCCTTGGCCAGAGCACAGGGAGCGGTCTCTTCAATATACTTGTTGGCGAGCTGGATCACGGCAAAGATCTCCATCAGGGCCTGGGGGATGGTCAGGTTGTCCATGTCGGCAGTGACCTTGCCCAGCAGCTCATTGACCATGGTCTCCAGCTCCGTGTCGATGGCCTCGGTGCCAGCGGCCTTGTGGACCGTGCCGCCGAAGTAATTCTCGCACATGGCAACGGTGCGGCTGAGCAGGTTGCCCAGG
>NZ_JARFIS010000884.1:0-296 GCF_029076575.1 Faecalibacterium sp. DFI.5.82 | reverse complement strand
ACTTTTTGCATCCATTGTGATCTATCCGAAGAATATCGTCTATGAGCTTGCGCAAAATGAGACTGTCCTGCAATTCCTGAGCGGGAAGTGGCTGGAACTTTTTGTGTAGCATAAGGTTCAGCAGATTTTGAATCGCTATCAGGAGGAGCAGGGCGCAGAAGTTTCGCTTTGCTCCAATGTGATTCTTTCAGAAGCGGCATCCGCAGGGAGCACGCATGAACTGGATGTTGCGTTTTCCATCAACGGAATATTCTTCTGGGTGGAAGCCAAAGCGTCCAGCCGAAGCATTGATTATG
>NZ_JARFIS010000883.1:0-296 GCF_029076575.1 Faecalibacterium sp. DFI.5.82 | reverse complement strand
GACGGGCATCCCGGCGGTGAAGATCCGGGAGACCGAGTATGCAAAGCTCGCCAGCCTTGAGACCGAGCTGTAAAAGAAGATCATCGGTCAGGACGATGCCGTGCATCTGGTGGCGCAGGCGGTCAAGCGCAGCCGCGCCGACCTTTCGGGCCGCCGCCGTCCGGCCAGCTTGATCTTTGTGGGCCCCACCGGCGTGGGCAAGACGGAGCTGGTGAAGCAGCTGGCAAACCAGCTCTTTGACGGCCCCGACCCCCTGATCCGGCTGGATATGAGCGAGTATATGGAGAAGTACGCCG
>NZ_JARFIS010000882.1:0-296 GCF_029076575.1 Faecalibacterium sp. DFI.5.82 | reverse complement strand
CGAGGCCTACAAGCAGGTGCTGGAGAGCCTGGCTCCCAAAAAGGTGGTCGTGCGCACCAGTGATATCGGCGCGGACAAGACCGTGGACTACATCAAGCTCGACCACGAGGACAACCCCGCGCTGGGCTACCGCGCCATCCGCATCTGCCTGACCCGCAGGGATTTCTTCAAGACCCAGCTGCGGGCCCTGCTGCGCGCTTCTGCCTTCGGCAACATGAGCATCATGTTCCCCATGATCACCAGTCTGCGGGAGCTGCAGGATGCCAAGGCCGTGCTGGAGGAGTGCAAGGCAGAGC
>NZ_JARFIS010000881.1:0-296 GCF_029076575.1 Faecalibacterium sp. DFI.5.82 | reverse complement strand
GCTGCCCTGAAGGCCGGCGCAGGCAAGACCCTGATCATTGCCGAGAACCTGGCCGACGGCAAGGCCATGAACTACGCCATGGATGCCGCTCCGGGAGAGTGGCAGCTGACCGACTATGTCCGCAAGGGCCTTGAGCTGCTGGACAACAGCAACGGCTTCTTTATGATGGTGGAGTCCGGCAAGATCGACTGGGCCTGCCACGCCAACGATGCCGCTGCCTCCATCCCTGATGTGATCGAGATGCACAACGCGGTGCAGGCTGCTGTGGAGTTCTACGCCCAGCACCCCGATGACAC
>NZ_JARFIS010000880.1:0-296 GCF_029076575.1 Faecalibacterium sp. DFI.5.82 | reverse complement strand
CCGGCGGCGTTCAGGATACCGGCCGCCAAGTTATACACCACGCTGAACAGCACGCCGCCAAAATAGAGCCGCATATAGAGCACCGCAACCTCCAGCACCTCTGCGGGGGTGTTCATGGCGGTGAGCAGGGCACGGCTGACGGCAATGCCGCACACGGTCAGGATCGCACCCTGAATGGCCGAAAGGGCCAGGGAGGTGTGCACCGCAGTGTGCGCGCCCTCCCTGTCCTTGGCTCCCAGAAACTGAGACACCACGACACCGGCACCCACGGCAATACCCTGGCTGAACCCGATGAG
>NZ_JARFIS010000088.1:0-436 GCF_029076575.1 Faecalibacterium sp. DFI.5.82 | reverse complement strand
CCGCGATCAGCACGGTATCCACGCCGGAACCGCTCTTGAGCAGCTCGGTCACGGGGTTTTTGCCGTATACCAGGCTCTCATTCTTGGGCTGCTCCTCCGTGCTGCTGCGGCGGGGACGGCGCGGCATTTTCTGTTCGTCCATTGATGTGTTCTCCTTCCATTCTATGGCAAGGCGGGCCGTTTGAGCCGCGCCATGGTTTCGTTCTGTTTCAGTTTTACTATATTTTGACACTGATACATTTTAAAGTATAGCATACCCCGTCATTCTTCGCACTGTTTGCCGAAGGCAAAAGTTTTCCACATTCAGCAGGCTATACAATCGGTAATTCGGCTCTAATTTTTCCACATGTTGAAAACCCGGTGGAAAATGTTCAAAAATCAAGTTTGTACGCCCACTTTCCGGGTGGAATTCCACAGTTTCCACCGAGTTTTCAAC
>NZ_JARFIS010000879.1:0-296 GCF_029076575.1 Faecalibacterium sp. DFI.5.82 | reverse complement strand
TGCGCGCCATGCGACGCACTCGAAGAAGTTGGTGATCTTCTTGCCGTCCTTGGTCTTGCGGCCGGTGTCGCTGGCGAGGGTGACGCTGGTGATCGCCGTGCCCTGCTGCGTGTACCTGAGCTCAGGGTCGGCGGTTAGACGGCCTTGGAGGCCGGTGTGGTTATACATTAGGCGTTTCCTCCTTGCTGGTTATGCTGTGCGGCCGCGTTGTCGAGGGACGTGCAGATCTCGTCGTACTCTTGGCGAGTCAGGGCGCCCGGATCGTGGAGAAGTACAAAAAGCAGGATCCGGCCGCC
>NZ_JARFIS010000878.1:0-296 GCF_029076575.1 Faecalibacterium sp. DFI.5.82 | reverse complement strand
TCATCAGCTTGATGTTCACAAGGTCGGCCGCGCCGGTCTGCATGATCCGCAGGGCATCTGCCGGGCTGAACACGCTCTCGTCGGCCAGCACGGGCACATCGGCATGGCGGGTTACATACTGCATCCCCTCAAGGTCTGCGGCGGGCACGGGCTGCTCCACGAACTCAATGTCCAGCCCCTTCTCCTGCATCTGGTTCAGGTTGCGGACCGCCTGCTTGGCGTTCCAGGCCTGATTGGCATCGATGCGGAGCTTGATGTCCCGGCCCACGGCCTGCCGCACCGCGGCAAGGCGGGCC
>NZ_JARFIS010000877.1:0-296 GCF_029076575.1 Faecalibacterium sp. DFI.5.82 | reverse complement strand
GCTCCGCTCCCTCCATGGGCGCAAAAAGTGGGAGCACATCTGGGCATATTACAAGCTGCCCATTGCGATCATGCTCATCGTCGTCTATATCCTTGGCTATGCAGCCTACCGTCATGTGTCGAAAAAAGAGGATGTGCTTTACCTTGGTCTGGTAAATATCACTGCCGGGTCTGATCTGACGGAACAGCTTACCACCGGCTTTGCCGAGGCGCAGGGTCTGACCAAAAAGCAACAGGTCGATCTGCTGTCTGGCATACTGCTCCTCTGCGCGTTCGCTTTCGCTGAGCAGTATGCCA
>NZ_JARFIS010000876.1:0-296 GCF_029076575.1 Faecalibacterium sp. DFI.5.82 | reverse complement strand
CGGCTTTGCCAGCGCCGCAAAGTAATCCTCGGCCCGGCTCACCGCTTCTGCCCGGGAGATGGAGTAAACCGCTGTGTGGCGGCACTCCTCCCACAGCAGGAGCAGCAGCTCCGCATAAAACGCCCGGTTGGGCCCCGCCAGCGGGCGGAACAGCCGCGGGCTGACCAGTTCAAACAGCTGCATCAAAAGGTTCCTTTCTTTCGATAATATCTATCTTTTTTTGTACCACAATATGAAGGATTTTGCCACAAATACAAAAAGCCCCGGAGGGCGGCCTTTCAGCCACGCTCCGGGGA
>NZ_JARFIS010000875.1:0-296 GCF_029076575.1 Faecalibacterium sp. DFI.5.82 | reverse complement strand
TGCATCTGGCAGTCCACCTGACGCTGGTGGGTGCGCTACGGGAAGGGGAGGTGGCAGGTCTGACCCCGGAGGACATCGACGTTGATGCCGCCAACGGCATGGGCACCTTCACCGTCAACCGTTCCATGCAGCGGGTGCAGAAGGACACGCTGGCACAGGTGGACAAGGGCTGCATCCTCCGCATCTTCCCGGACAAGCTGGAGGGCAGCAAGACCTCCCTCCTCCTGAAGGACACCAAGACCGAGGCCTCCTGCCGCACCATCTTTATGACCGCCGCCCTGCGGGAGGAGCTGAAG
>NZ_JARFIS010000874.1:0-296 GCF_029076575.1 Faecalibacterium sp. DFI.5.82 | reverse complement strand
GTCCAATAAGTTCCGCACTGCAGGGGACAGTCATCTCCAGATCCTGGCTGCCAGCCTGATGGGCCCGGAGGATGTGGTGCTCTTCATCTCCTATTCCGGCGCGACCCGCGATATGCTGGAAACACTGCGCACGGCCAAGGCATCCGGCGCAAAGATCATTCTGCTCACCCATTAGGAGGATTCGCCCGGCGCAGCCATGGCAGATGTGGTGCTGCGGTGCGGCGCGCAGGAAAGCCCGCTGGATTCCGGCAGCATCCCCATCAAGGTGGCGGTGCTTTATGTGGGCGAGGTGCTTC
>NZ_JARFIS010000873.1:0-296 GCF_029076575.1 Faecalibacterium sp. DFI.5.82 | reverse complement strand
TTGCGGAAGCAGAAGAACTGAGCGCAGACCATCGCCCCTCCACATTGGAAAAGCTGGCAGAACTGGCAAGGTTGGCGGAGAGAATTGATGTAAATCATGTGACAGAGGCACAAATGCAAGAAGCAGAGGCATTGGCAGCACAATGGGAAGCACTCGAGTCGAAATACGGTTGCTATTTTCAGATATATGAGAACGAGATTCAGAAATGGGCGGGAGTTGATTGGAGACCCCAAATTATTGAAACCGTTTTTCTGAGTAATCCCGTTAGTCGTGTTGAAAAAACATCTGATACGCTT
>NZ_JARFIS010000872.1:0-296 GCF_029076575.1 Faecalibacterium sp. DFI.5.82 | reverse complement strand
ATGGCTGCCGGGTAGCTGTTCCGTCCGGCGGCCATCCACAACGCTACCTTGCAGGCCAGGCTCTCCGCCCTCGGATTTGACGCCGGGGATCCTGATGGTCTGTTTGGAGCCAAGACCACCGCAGCCGTGAAACAGTTCCAGTTGAGCCGCAGCCTGACCGTTGACGGCAAGGTTGGAGCCAAAACCAAAGCGGCGCTTTTCGCACCGTTACCGCAAAAAGGACACCGAAACTCCCACCTCGGGGACGCTCGGCGTCCTTTTTCTTTGCGTAACTCCGCAGGCCACAGGGAAGCCCA
>NZ_JARFIS010000871.1:0-297 GCF_029076575.1 Faecalibacterium sp. DFI.5.82 | reverse complement strand
ATCATAATCAAAATAATCAATCACAAAACAGCCCTAAAAAACCGCGGAATAAACTGCGCTGGGTCTATCGTTTTATTGGTCTGATCATCGTATTACTCTGCATCGGTGGTGCCTATGAGTATCATAAGATTCACAGTACTGCTCAAGGCGTTTTTTCTAATGGATCAGGCAAGATCAGTAAGAAACTGAAAGAGGGTAAGCCGGTATCGGTTTTGGCCATGGGGACTGACGTTGGTGCATTGAATCGTGGTAACAAAGGCGGTAATACTGATACGCTTGAGTTGATAACCATAAATC
>NZ_JARFIS010000870.1:0-297 GCF_029076575.1 Faecalibacterium sp. DFI.5.82 | reverse complement strand
AGGCGATCAAGGCCCCGTCCGGCAGCACTGCCACCAGCTTCAGGCCCAGCGCAACGGTCTCTTCTCTGGAATTTGTAATATATTCAGCCATACAATGCTCCTTCATCTTGAAGCTTGAACTTTCCCGTTTTGCCAGCTGTCTGCGAAGCAGACTGAGAGGTAAATAAAAAGGGATGACAGAAACTTGTGCCATCCCCCAGTATAATATAAATCGAGCAAAAGTGCAACGCTCAAGCGGCCTGCTGTACTTCCTGTGGGACAGGTGCCGCGTTAGGTTCGATCAGCCGGACCCCAACA
>NZ_JARFIS010000087.1:0-438 GCF_029076575.1 Faecalibacterium sp. DFI.5.82 | reverse complement strand
CTTTCCAGCATTTTAAGCTCTGGCGGCAAAACTGCACAGTAGCCCTTTGAACAATGGTAAACCATCAACTCATACGTAAGCATTGTTATCCCCACTTTAACAATCACTGCCAGACTCACCCCTCCATCTGACACGATTAATAAATTATTTTTTATTTAATTTAATCAATAAGTCAACCACCATCGGCTAAAGTCGATGGCTTGTGGGCAAACACCCCAGTATTGAGTATCCGAACCACAATTTGCATAGATACGGACAATTTACTCAAACAGCCGCAGTTGCTTGAGCAGTGATCATCTAATTACCAATGCCTTTTACATTCCCAGGTTGCCATAGGAATGAGCCCAGCTTTTTGACTAGGCTTTTTGTTGTTTCTGGAGTCCTTTTTCTAGAATATTCAGTGCTGCATTGTAATCACGGATATGATGAACATGGCAC
>NZ_JARFIS010000869.1:0-297 GCF_029076575.1 Faecalibacterium sp. DFI.5.82 | reverse complement strand
TGCAAATTTGCGACATTCAAGGTCGCCTCTTTAAGCTTGCATGGAAAGCAGGTTACGACAGTGAAGATTTTATGAAACAGTTCAGGCGTTCCAGAGTTGCCCGTGATTTGGATTCGGAGTACAATCGGATGCAATGGGCGGGAGAAGAGTATCTTCTGGAAGATTTTGCGGACGAGTGTCCACAGACTATAAAGGGAATTGCTCGATATGATAATGAAGTTATGTATTTGGCGGGCTATCTTTACCGATTTTGGCACATTCTGTACAAGGAATCAAGCTAGGAAATTTATGCTCAGG
>NZ_JARFIS010000868.1:0-297 GCF_029076575.1 Faecalibacterium sp. DFI.5.82 | reverse complement strand
CCCTGCGCCAGAAGCAGCACGATGCAGATGTGGCGCTGGCCGAAAAGCTGCAGGATTATGTAGACCGCAATCTTGTGCGCGCTTCCACCACCATGATGGCCCAGAGTCGCCGCAAACAGCTGGAAAAGCTGGAGATCACGGAAGCACCAAAGGATGAAACGAACCAGCTCAAGTTCCGCTTTGAGTAAGATGTGGAGCCGTGGAACGAGTTGGTGCTGATGAAGAACCTGACCATCAGGATCGGGGAGCGCACCCTGCTGGAACCCTGTACCTACACGGTCTGCCGGGGTCAGCGGC
>NZ_JARFIS010000867.1:0-297 GCF_029076575.1 Faecalibacterium sp. DFI.5.82 | reverse complement strand
TCCTCATCCACGATGATGTTCATCTGCTCGTCCCGGTGGGCCTTGTCATCGCCGGTGATGTCCCGCACCGTCTCCGCATATCCCTTGATGAGGGTCAGCGGAGTGCGCAGGTCGTGGGAGACATTCGCCAGCAGGTCACGCTGCATCTGAGCCGCGTGCTGGACTTCCTTGGCCATGTGGTTGATCTCCTGCGCCAAGTCGCCCAGTTCGTCCCGGCGGTTGGTCTCCACCTGAACGGCATAATCGCCCTGTGCCACCTGCCGGGCCGCGCCCGAAAGCTGGCGCAGGGGCTTGGTG
>NZ_JARFIS010000866.1:0-297 GCF_029076575.1 Faecalibacterium sp. DFI.5.82 | reverse complement strand
CCCTGCCCTGGGATTTTGCCTGCAAGATCTTCCTGACCGCCCTGACCCTGGCAGTAGGCTTCAAAGGCGGCGAGGTGGTCCCAAGTTTCTACATCTGGGCGACCTTTGGCTGCATCGCCGGGCCATGGCTGGGCCTGCCCGCCGGGTTTGCCGGTGCCATCGGTCTGGTCTGCGTGTTCTGCGGAGCAACAAACGCCCTGATCCCCTCCATCCTGCTTGGATTCGAGCTGTTTGGCGGGCAGGGGCTGGAGCTTATTGCGATGGGCTGCGGCGTGTGCTACATGCTCTCGGGCCTCC
>NZ_JARFIS010000865.1:0-297 GCF_029076575.1 Faecalibacterium sp. DFI.5.82 | reverse complement strand
ACGTGGAGATCGCCACCGAAGCATACCGCAGCATGGGATATGCTGCCCGGTTTGAATCGATCGATTGGGAGCAAAAAACAAATCTGGTGTAAAGTTGCACCATAGACTGCATCTGGGGCTGCTTTTCCATGGATGGACGCGAGGAGATCTACCGCTGGGCGGGGCCTTACATGGTGAGCCGTCAGGTGGTTGCGGTGGATGCCGACAGCAGCATCCGGACACTCAGCGACCTTGCCGGAAAGTCCATTGCCGTGCAGAGCACCGGCAAGCCGGAGGAGCTTGTTCTCAGCGGCTCCG
>NZ_JARFIS010000864.1:0-297 GCF_029076575.1 Faecalibacterium sp. DFI.5.82 | reverse complement strand
GAGATATCAAAGTAAAATCCGGAAAGGAATCAAAAAATTTATGGGCATCGTAGTCATCGGCGCAGTGTTTGTTGACATCAAGGGATATCCGCTTTCCACCTATATCCCCGGCGGGCGCAACGCGGGCAGAATGGAGCAGGTACACGGCGGCGTGAGCCGCAACGTGGCAGAGGATATCGACAACGTGGAGCTCCGGCCCACCTTCGTGAGCCTTGTCGATGACAGCGGCATGGGGCAGGATGTCATTGATAAGCTGGAGAACCACAAGGTCAACACCCGGTTCATCAAAAAGGTGCC
>NZ_JARFIS010000863.1:0-297 GCF_029076575.1 Faecalibacterium sp. DFI.5.82 | reverse complement strand
CAGGGCCAGATCGTGGGCCGAAGAGACGTTGCCGTAATCATACAGGCCGTGCACACAGGAAAAACTGGTGCTGGTGCAGCCCAGCTCTTTGGCACGCTGGTTCATCCGGGCCACAAAGGCGGTCAGGTCGCCGTCCGAAACATCACTGGCGATCGCGCTGGCCGCGTCGTTGGCGCTGGCCACCAGCAGGCCGTACAGCAGGTCGATGCGGCGCACCGTTTCACCGTTGCGCAGGTTGATGGTGCTGCCGTTGGCGTTCTGGATGTCCTTGTACTCCTGGGTCAGGCTGGCGGGGAT
>NZ_JARFIS010000862.1:0-297 GCF_029076575.1 Faecalibacterium sp. DFI.5.82 | reverse complement strand
GAAAAAGCCCGCATTGCCAGCTTTGTGGCGGTGGCTCCCATCGACGATCCGCAGTTTCTCTGCCTGGTCTGCCTGGACGAACCCCACAGCTGGACGACCTCAGGCGGCAGCCTGTCGGCCCCGGTCTGTGCCGAAGTGCTGGAGCAGACGCTGGTGTACAGGGGCGTGCCCCGCGCCACGGAAGCCCCGGCTGCCTCCACTGCAGAGACCGCCGCCGACCTCCCCGCTGACGGCGACAGTTTTGACGGGGCCTGAAAACGGGCAGCAAAAAAGACCGCCGAAGCGGTCTTGAAGTGC
>NZ_JARFIS010000861.1:0-297 GCF_029076575.1 Faecalibacterium sp. DFI.5.82 | reverse complement strand
CGGCAGTTCCGACAACGAGTCCTTTTACAAGCGCACCAACGAAGCCGTCCATCGGCTGGACCCCACCCGCCCCACCGGCGGCGTGCGGATTGCCCGCAAGAGCCAGCTGCGCGTGGATGTTTACGCCTACAACGATTACTCCTACTCCGGCCGGGGCCCGGGCTGCGAGCCCCGGTCTGCCGTTACGCCTGACCTGCGCAAGGGTTACCTCATCAGCGAGTTCGGGGGCCAGCAGTTCCCGGCCACAGCCTTTGACGACGAACCGCACCGACTGGCACAGGCTCTGCGCCACGCCGC
>NZ_JARFIS010000860.1:0-297 GCF_029076575.1 Faecalibacterium sp. DFI.5.82 | reverse complement strand
CTCTGACCTGACCCGAAAGCGCAGGGAGATGAACCGGATATTCTCCTATCAGGTGTCTATGAGGGGTAGAAAAGCACTGAATCTGTTGGAATAACGCCAGATTTGTCCCACGGTCCTCCATTTTCCATGTGGAGGATACCTTTTTGTTAAATATATTCTTTGTCGTTACGCAGCCACGTATTCTCTATAGCATAAAATACTTTCATGATATACGCAGCTGCGTACGCTAAACTGCACGAACTTCTGTACCATCACATTGAGGTGAATTTCATCATGACAGTTAATGATGCCGTTGCC
>NZ_JARFIS010000086.1:0-439 GCF_029076575.1 Faecalibacterium sp. DFI.5.82 | reverse complement strand
ATCCCTACATCTCCATTGATGCCGCCTGGAACCTTTCCAGCCAGGTACACCACTGCGTGAACCTGAACGACATGCTCCCTCTGTGCGACTACATCACCATCCATGATCCCTACCTGCCCACCACCAAGGATACCATCAACGCCCAGACCCTGGCCCTGTGCAAGGACGGCGTGAAGATCCTGAACTACGCCCGCGGTGAGCTGGTGAACACCGCAGCCCTGCTGGAGGCCATGGAGACGGGCAAGGTATCCGGCTACATGACCGAATTCCCCACTGAGGCCATTCTGGGCAAGCCCGGCATCGTCTGCACCCCGCATCTGGGTGCTTCCACGCCCGAGGCCGAGGACAACTGTGCCGCAATGGCCGTGCAGGAGATCAGCGATTACCTCAAGAACGGCAACATCGCCCACTCGGTGAACATGCCCGAGGTGCATCAGCC
>NZ_JARFIS010000859.1:0-297 GCF_029076575.1 Faecalibacterium sp. DFI.5.82 | reverse complement strand
CCCGAAGATTCGCCCCTACAAGACCAACAACTACTAAGCACTGCTTATGAAGGGAGGCGTGACCCATGATTCCGTTTTGGAAAAAGACCGGTCAGCACAGTAAGCCGCAGTCTGCGCAGAAGCGCAGGCAGAACGCAAAGCCTGCTGTGCCCCGGACTGCCCAGCAGTCCATCCCCATGCAGCGGATGTTTGAAGATGGCACCTGCCGGGTGAAGCCCAACTACTACACCCGCACCATCCAGTCTCAGGACATCAACTATCAGTTGGCACAGCAGGAGGACACTACCGCCATGGTTG
>NZ_JARFIS010000858.1:0-297 GCF_029076575.1 Faecalibacterium sp. DFI.5.82 | reverse complement strand
AGGATGCTAAAATTTCATACTGATATTTATTCTAACATAAAAACGTGCTAGAATAAATACAAATACACAGAAACGAGGAAAAAGTCAAGGAGAGCGAACGCAAATGGATGGTGAACGGCTGGCCGGAGGGCGGAAACTTCCCGGCTCTGCCGCTCAAGGAAGAGTTTGCCATGCGGCAGGGATATATCAGCGTGCGGCCCACCGTGCGCATCCGGGAGGAGGCGCTCAAGGGAGGCGAGACGGCCTATATCCTCTGCTTCAAGTCCGGAAGCGGGCTTGCACGGGAGGAGATCGAGC
>NZ_JARFIS010000857.1:0-297 GCF_029076575.1 Faecalibacterium sp. DFI.5.82 | reverse complement strand
GCGGTGACGATCATGCCGTTGGAAAGGTCCACCTTGTCGCCGCTGGTGCTCACGACATAGGTGTTGTCCGGCTAGATGGTCATCTTGTAGTAAGACCCGCTGGTGTTGGTGGTCACGTCACTGTCGATGGAGGTAACAGTGCCGGTCAGGGTGCCGTAGGAATACTCCGACAGGCCGGTGATGGCGAACTTGCAGGGGTCGCCCACGTTGATCAGCGGCCGGTCGTTGACGGTGACAGCCGCCACGATCTCAAGGTCACTGTTCTCGCTGGCCACGGTGGCCAGAGCGGAGCCTGCG
>NZ_JARFIS010000856.1:0-297 GCF_029076575.1 Faecalibacterium sp. DFI.5.82 | reverse complement strand
CGCACCATGGCAAGACCCACCGAGAGGGAAACGCCTGCCGAGAGGGCTGCGCCCATGGGGCGGGTGCTCACCGGCATCTCCATCCTAGGGTTCCTCATCCCGGGCTATGCCGTTGCCATCGGCATCTCCTTCGTGGTGCCCAAGCTCTACACCGCCATCGCCTTTGACGCGGGCGGCGTTGCTTCCGGCCCCATGACGGCCACCTTCCTGCTGCCGCGGGCGCAGGGTGCCTGTGTGGCTGTGGGCGGCAATATCGTCACCGATGCCTTCGGCGTGGTGGCCATGGTCGCCATGACC
>NZ_JARFIS010000855.1:0-297 GCF_029076575.1 Faecalibacterium sp. DFI.5.82 | reverse complement strand
ACTACCTGTATCATAGAACATTTTTGTGCCCTGTGCCGTATATCCACAAAGTAGGAATCAGGGGGAAAATCAGAAATTTCCACGATTGAGGAAAGTGTGATATAATCCAGTTAAACGGCAGAAATAAAACCACCGGAAAGGAGCGTGCGCCCATGAAAGTTGCAACAAGCATACAGGAACGCCTTTGGGAACTCCGCAAAGACAAAGGCTTAAATCTGGAAGAACTATCAAAGCTGACGGGCATTTCTAATTCAGCCCTTGGCAGTTATGAAAAAGAGGATTATAAGGAAATCAATC
>NZ_JARFIS010000854.1:0-297 GCF_029076575.1 Faecalibacterium sp. DFI.5.82 | reverse complement strand
CTCGCAGGGCTCTACGTAGCGCCAGAGCCCTGCGAGTTCCCCTTTATGCCAAGGGCCCCACTATTAGGGGCAACAGTAACAACCGCCGCCAGTGGCGGATACAGGGCGTTGCTGTTGGGGCCGCGGCCAGCAAGACACAAGTGTTGTTTACAACACGAAGTGGATGCTGGGTGCCGCAACCCGGACATGTCACGCGGAGCGTGACTGAGGGGTTTAACGTTCCATAAAAATTTCCTTCCCCCTGCAATAAACAAGCCGCCCGTTCCGTATTCATTACAGAACGGGCGGTTTTTCGTC
>NZ_JARFIS010000853.1:0-297 GCF_029076575.1 Faecalibacterium sp. DFI.5.82 | reverse complement strand
TGCGGCGGGACACCCTGCTCTCTCGCATACTGGGGCAGGATACCGTACTGGTCAACAGCCAGCACCATCAGGCGGGGGACAAGGTCGCCCCCGGCCTTGTGCTGTCGGCCCTGAGCGAGGACGGCATCGTGGAGGGCATTGAGAAGCCGGACGCGAAGTTCTGCCTGGGCGTGCAGTGGCACCCTGAGTGGCTCAGTGCTGCCGACCCCGCCTTGCAGGGGATCTTTGATGCCTTTGTGGCAGCCTGCAAATAAATTATAAAGAAATCAAAGCCAACTTGAACGATTTTTAAGCTCT
>NZ_JARFIS010000852.1:0-297 GCF_029076575.1 Faecalibacterium sp. DFI.5.82 | reverse complement strand
TAAACGGGCACCTTGCTGGCACAGAGCTGCTCAGTGAGCTGGGCAAGGCCAGTTAAATCGAACTTGTGCATCTCAGTGTGGGCAGCCGCGAACTCAAACTCGGTGCGGTCACCGCTGCGGATGCAGAACTGGTGGATGCGCCCGTCGCCGATGAGGTCATGGCAGCGGCGCAGGACACAGGCGTGGCTGAGCTTTGCACCCAGATAGTCGTCCCGCAGGTCGGCGTGGGCATCAAAGTGGACGTTGTGGAGGTCGGGGTACTTTTCCACCATGGCCCGCACGGCACCCAGCGTAACC
>NZ_JARFIS010000851.1:0-297 GCF_029076575.1 Faecalibacterium sp. DFI.5.82 | reverse complement strand
GGGGCAGTGCGGGTGACGGTGCTGGACCGCAACCCCAGGTGCGGCAAAAAGCTGTTGGCCACCGGCAACGGCCGCTGCAATTTGGACAACACCGGCCTTGCACCGGAGCAGTATTTCACCGCTGACCCCGCCGCCCTGCGGCCCCTGCTGGCCGCGGTGGATGCCGCCGCACCGCTGGAATGGTACGCGGCGCTGGGCCTGTACACCCGCACCGATGAGGCCGGGCGGGTGTACCCCTACTCCAACCAGGCCGCAGACGTGCTGGCCCTGCTGGAAGGCCACCTTGCCCGGCTGGGC
>NZ_JARFIS010000850.1:0-297 GCF_029076575.1 Faecalibacterium sp. DFI.5.82 | reverse complement strand
GGCGATGGGGGCATAGACCTCCATCGTCTCACGGGCCTTGTCGCGGCGCTTCTGCTCAGGCCAGGAATCGGTGGAAACGCGGTACAAGCAACAGACACGGTTGTTGTTTTCTGTCATTACAAATTCCTCACTTTCATAACAAAAGTGGGGACAGACTTTATTCCGTTGTCAAAGAACGTCCGGCAATGGTTCGGCATGTAGCACCGCCCGTTACCGCACTCAGTATAGCGTTTGGTTCTGCATTCGTCCATGATGTCAACCTACCTTCTTCGTATAGCTGGTGGCAAGCAGGATGTT
>NZ_JARFIS010000085.1:0-440 GCF_029076575.1 Faecalibacterium sp. DFI.5.82 | reverse complement strand
CTTTGTCGCCAGCCGGAAGGTCCAAGATAAGATGGCCGGGGTAACCAGCTTTATTGAATTGATGATTGCTGCTGGGAAAAAACCTTCCAGTAAGACGATTTCCTATCATTTAACAACGCCTTCGCAAAGTGAAATCGAACGGCTTAAATTAGAACCAGATGAGCGCGTTTTGCGAATGGAGCGCATTCGTTATGGCAATGAGATTCCAATCTGTTATGAGGTTGCGACCGTTCCGGCAAAACTGGTGGAAAACTTCAGCAAAACCGAGATCACCTCATCGTTTTACCGCACCTTGGAAAAAAAGGCCAACCTTTATCCTGGTCATGCCGTGCAATGGGTTTCGGCAATCAGCGCTACTGAAAAGATTGCTGAGTATCTGCGGATTCGGCGTGGTGACGCGCTGCTGCATTTGATTCAGCTTTCCTATCTGCAGGATGGCC
>NZ_JARFIS010000849.1:0-297 GCF_029076575.1 Faecalibacterium sp. DFI.5.82 | reverse complement strand
CGAACTGGGTGTTCTGGAATGCAGAGATGCTGTGGCCAAACTGCTTGCGCTCCTTGACGTAGGCAACGGTCTCCTCCAAAGCGCCCTCGGCAATGCCCAGAGCCTGAGAAGCGATGCCGATACGGCCGCCGTCCAGGGTAGCCATGGCCAGCTGGAAGCCCTTGCCGCGCACGCCCAGCATACGGTCCTTCGGGATACGGCAGTCCTCGAAGATCAGCTCGCAGGTGGAAGAACCACTGATGCCCATCTTATCCTCAGCCTTACCGACGGAGAAGCCCGGATCGGTGCGCTCAACGA
>NZ_JARFIS010000848.1:0-297 GCF_029076575.1 Faecalibacterium sp. DFI.5.82 | reverse complement strand
GATAGTTTTCCCTGTCAGTTCCGTGAGGTTTTCCCCGGGCCCTCACCGCCCTTCTGCAATTCCGTTGCATGGGCAACGGTATTTTTAGCTCCATTATAGTAAACTTGAGCGCGTAAAGCAATTGATTTTGCAAAATTTGCAAATTTTGTTTCTGGTTGGAACAACAAAGAGAGGAAGGAATCTGCACCATGATGAAAAAACTGACCTCCCTGCTGCTGTCGGCTGCGCTGATGATCAGCCTGCTGGCCTGCGGGGCTTTTGCCGCCAAAACAAAAAGCGGTGTGCGCATTGCGGGCC
>NZ_JARFIS010000847.1:0-297 GCF_029076575.1 Faecalibacterium sp. DFI.5.82 | reverse complement strand
AGGTGGGCTACAAGTTCCGCCCGGAGTACATCATCGATCAGGGCTACTACAACAACCAGTACCGGGTGCCCAGCAGGGAATTCCGGGATTTACAGGCCTTCCAGCGCCGGGAGGTGGCAAAGCTGGCCAAAGAGATGGTAGACATCACCCACGAGTGTGGGTGTGAGGCCATGATGTTCCTGGGGGACCACTGGATCGGCACCGAGCACTTTATGCCGGAGTTCAAGACCATCGGTCTGGATGCCGTGGTGGGCAGCGTGGGCAACGGTTCCACCCTGCGCCTGATCTCGGACATTG
>NZ_JARFIS010000846.1:0-297 GCF_029076575.1 Faecalibacterium sp. DFI.5.82 | reverse complement strand
AGGAAATTGATGATCGCACTGATGAAAGAGCCGATCTTCAGATCAACATCGCCGATCTTGACAACAACTTCAGAGAAGTCATTGTTGAATAACAGACCGATCAGCGGATTGATGACATCGCCCACCAGAGAATTCACGATTGCCGTGAATGCCGAGCCGACGACCACACCAACTGCCATCTCCAGCACGTTGCCGCGCATGGCAAAGGCCTTGAACTCCTCAAAAAACTTTTTGACACCCTTGATCTTTTGTTCTGCCATATTGCAATTCCGCTCCTTTTCACACCCCGCAATGGGA
>NZ_JARFIS010000845.1:0-297 GCF_029076575.1 Faecalibacterium sp. DFI.5.82 | reverse complement strand
CTGATGCTAGCAATATTGATGGGCCTAATGATTTTGTGTGTGATTTGGTATGCACCGGAAATTATCGTGATCATGGCCGGGGAACAATATAAGGCAGCTATTTATGTTGTTGCACCGGTGGCTCTGAGTTTATTTCTTCTGCTCTATTGCCAATTCTTCATCAATGTGGAATTCTATTATGAAGAAAAATAGATGCTTATATATGGATCAATCGGAGCAGCAATTTTAAACATTATAATGAATTATATTTTTATTCCGGCCTATGGTTTTGTAGCTGCTGGATATACGACATTAATG
>NZ_JARFIS010000844.1:0-297 GCF_029076575.1 Faecalibacterium sp. DFI.5.82 | reverse complement strand
ATCAGCTGACCCGCAAGGTGCATGAAACCGGGCGTATCTACGATGCCGATCTGTAGGATATATCCCAGCGGCAAGAACAGTTATGGGACGGCGTTAAGGAGATACTGACCCGGCTCTCCAAACTTTCGTAACAGGAACAGTTACCCCATCTGCGGAGGGAGGAACGGCGTTCTTTTCGCCGCGCCTTCCTCCGCATTTTCTTTTTGCCCGTATCCTTGCCTTTTGGCTGTACCGGCAGGATAATATGGATAGAAAACAGATTGCTGCAAAGGAGTTGAGAATAGATGAAAACCTTTG
>NZ_JARFIS010000843.1:0-297 GCF_029076575.1 Faecalibacterium sp. DFI.5.82 | reverse complement strand
GATGTGTCCATTCAGGCGCAGGTGGTCAACCTGATGAAGGATATCCAGCAGGAGACCGGCACGGCCTACCTCTTCATTGCCCAAGACCTTTCCATGGTCAAGTATATCTCTGACCGCATCGGGGTGCTCCATCTGGGCCACCTGCTGGAGACCGGCACCACCGAGGAGATCTTTGAGCAACCCATCCACCCCTACACCCGGAGCCTGCTGTCGGCCATCCCGCTGCCCAACCCTGTTGTGGAAAAGCGCCGCGTGGCCGAGACCTACGAATACGCCGCCTCCGGCATCGATTACAGC
>NZ_JARFIS010000842.1:0-297 GCF_029076575.1 Faecalibacterium sp. DFI.5.82 | reverse complement strand
CCCCCTTTCCGTTTGCAATAGGGATAGTCTGCCCCGGGCCGGGACAAAAAATCAAGTGTGGAATCATTTCTGAAAAAGACAAATCTCTCCTGTGTGTGGGCACTGCTGGTGTTTGCCCTGCTGCTGTGGTGCACCGCAGCCACCCCCGGCACCATTGCCGACCCGGCCAGCTACGCCCCCGCGGTGTACAGCTCCATGCTTTCCCTGCTGCCGCCGGTGGCAATGCCCACCAGCAGGGAGGTGTAGACCTCCTTGGTGTTCAGGGCCAGCACAATGGCCACCACCGGCGGCAGCAGG
>NZ_JARFIS010000841.1:0-297 GCF_029076575.1 Faecalibacterium sp. DFI.5.82 | reverse complement strand
ATCCCTTGTAGACTACGAGGTTGATAGGCACGATGTGTAAGTGGAGCGATCCATTCAGCAAGTGTGTACTAATAGATCGAGGGCTTGACCACAATTCGCTTGAATTCTCAAGTCAATGACAAAATGTAAGCAGTAATTATTCAGTTTTGAAGGCACGTCCTTCAAGAAATACTGGACAAAGTAAAACAGAAATGTTATACTGAACCAGTCATATTGGTCGGTGACGATGACGGTGAGGTTCCACCTGTTCCCATTCCGAACACAGAAGTTAAGCTCACTCGTGCCCAAGATAGTTCG
>NZ_JARFIS010000840.1:0-298 GCF_029076575.1 Faecalibacterium sp. DFI.5.82 | reverse complement strand
TAATGAAGAGAGCATCCATTAGGGTTCAGGAACCGACGCCGGAGCTGATCGAAAAAATCCGCAGGGCAAGAGTTGCCATTTCCCAGCAGAAGCCCCGATACCTGAAATGTACCTATTGTCAGCATAATGCCATTGCTGTCTACGAGGACACGAGGGGTCATGTAGAATCCAAGTGAAAGAAATGCGGGCGGATCACAGTCTTTGATGTGCTGAATATGAGAAGACTGCGACCGCGTACCAAGTAAGAACCGGAGGACAAGCCTCTGTTCTAAACTAAAATATATTTCATAGCTGAGCT
>NZ_JARFIS010000084.1:0-442 GCF_029076575.1 Faecalibacterium sp. DFI.5.82 | reverse complement strand
GATGCCATCGCAGACACCGATGGCATCGCCATGGGCCATGTGGGCATGAAATACTCCCTGGCCTCCCGCGAGCTGATCTGCGACAGCGTGGAGACCATGCTGATGGCCCATCAGCTGGACTGTCTGGTGCTGGTGCCCAACTGCGATAAGATCGTGCCCGGCATGGTCATGGCCGCAGTCCGCATGGATGTGCCCGCGGTGGTCTGCTCCGGCGGCCCCATGCTGGCTGGCAGCTACGGCGGCGAGGAAGTCAGCCTTTCCAAGATGTTCGTGGCTGTGGGCGCTTACAAGGCCGGTATGATCACCGACGAGCAGCTGGAAGACTGCACCTGCAACTGCTGCCCCAGCTGCGGCAGCTGCTCCGGCATGTACACCGCCAACAGCATGAACTGCCTATGCGAGGCCATTGGCATTGCCCTGCCCGGCAACGGCACCATTCCGG
>NZ_JARFIS010000839.1:0-298 GCF_029076575.1 Faecalibacterium sp. DFI.5.82 | reverse complement strand
CGTATTTGTGGGCAGTCTCGCAGATCTGCTGATAGAAAGCAAAGCCCTTTTTGTCAAACAGGGACTTCTCAAACCGGCTCTTGTCCACCGGCACGTCGCCGATGATGATCATGGCGCAGCCGCCCTTGGCCAGCCGCTCCATCTCTGCCAGATATTCCTCGTCCGAAAGGCCGATGGTGGTGGGGGCAAAGATGATGCGGTTCTTCAGCTGCAATCCACCGTAATCAATGGGGCTCAGGATGGTGTCGTACATGTTACTCACTCTCTTTCCTCGTCCGTGCTGCCTTTTGCAGCAGGC
>NZ_JARFIS010000838.1:0-298 GCF_029076575.1 Faecalibacterium sp. DFI.5.82 | reverse complement strand
ACAATCCTTATGAGCAGGCGGCGTATTTGACGGTGAAGTTTGAGGATTACACCAGAGATGAGGTGCAGGCTACCCTGCAATGGCTAGAAGAATCTATCAGTCAGAGTCTGAGTAAGAAAAATAGGAGGTGTTTTTTATATGGCTATCCAAACGGTAACAGATGCCATCCGCTATGTAGGGGTGGATGATAACACATTGGCACTCTTTGAAAACCAGTACCCCGTCCAGCCTATGGGAGTGAGCTACAACTCCTTTGTCATTCTGGATGAGAAGATCGCCGTGATGGACAGCGTGGACG
>NZ_JARFIS010000837.1:0-298 GCF_029076575.1 Faecalibacterium sp. DFI.5.82 | reverse complement strand
ACCTTCAGCCTGCCCCGGCGGGCGGCGGCACACGCGCCCGGCTGGGAACAGCTGGCGCTGGCAGGCTGGCAGCTGGCTGTGCAGGCCGCAGAGGAGACGGGTGCCGCTGTTTTTGCCGACCTCGGCCCGGCTCCGGATACCGAGGCGGTTCCGGCGGGGCAGGTATATACGGCTGTGGCAAAGCAGTTTGCGGCGCTGGGGGCCAGGAATTTCCTGTATGAGACCCTGAGCTCCGATGCGGGCAGTCTGGATGCCGTGGGGGCCATCAAGGCGGAAGTGCCGGATGCCTTTGTGCTGG
>NZ_JARFIS010000836.1:0-298 GCF_029076575.1 Faecalibacterium sp. DFI.5.82 | reverse complement strand
ATATAAATCCAGCTCTCCATTCCATCTACTAACATAGGAATATGTACACCTCTGTCTGCCGCATCATGCAGTGCTCCTAAGATCAATTTTCCACTTTCATCGGATTGAAATGCAAAAGTAGAAAGAATAATTTCCTTTTTTGCATTCTTGATCAAACGCACTCTTTGTAAAAGCGCTTCTGGATTATTTTCTATGATTACTGCCCGTTCTGTATTTTCACTGCATTCGTTCCATGACCCATTTTTTGTTTCTTTTTTGGTTGTATTGGACACTTCCAGCTGCTTTTTATATGCAACGC
>NZ_JARFIS010000835.1:0-298 GCF_029076575.1 Faecalibacterium sp. DFI.5.82 | reverse complement strand
CACACCCGGGGCAGATTGGCATTATAGCTCAGGTGGACATGTCCGTGCACGAACCACTTGGGTTGGTACTCCTCCAGCAGGTCGTTGAAGCAGGCAAAGCCCTTATGGGCCCTGTCATCGCCATCGTTCAGGCCAGCCGCCGGGGAATGGGTCAGCAGCAGGTCGATGCCGCCCGCCCGGTGGGCCTTGAACCAGAGCCGCCGCATACGGCGGCGCATTTCCTTCTCCGTGTACTGGAAGGTCTCCTCGCAGTTGTAGCGGATGCTGCCGCCCAGCCCCATGATGCGCAGCCCTTTCC
>NZ_JARFIS010000834.1:0-298 GCF_029076575.1 Faecalibacterium sp. DFI.5.82 | reverse complement strand
GGCCAGAGCGCTCATCACATCCCGCAGCAGCTCGTTGCGGTCCAGCGCCACGATCTCAAGGCCGGCCTTGTAGCTGTCCTTGACGCTGACGGCCCAGTAAGCCTTGACCCAGCGGGGGGCGTTGGTGGGGTCCTTCATGCTGGAGATGGCATTGACACAGCTCTGCTTGTGGATGGACACGCCAAAACCGCGGGTGATAAAGCCCACGATGGGGTCGCCGGGCAGCGGACTGCAGCACTTGGCGTACTTGATGGGGGTGTTGTCGAAGCCCTCCACCACCACACCATCGGTGGCGTGG
>NZ_JARFIS010000833.1:0-298 GCF_029076575.1 Faecalibacterium sp. DFI.5.82 | reverse complement strand
GGCTTCCGGTATCGGTTCAGCGTTCAGGGCTTCGTCTGCGGCAGCAGCATCCGGAAAGGTCTGCCACTCGCCATTGACCTCCACAGAGATAGGCACCTTGTCCAGTTCCTCATCAGGTGTAGGTTCATCCCGCCGCAGACCGTCCTCGAATTGCTGCTTGTTGAGTACCTCGTTCTCCCACGCCTGCCCATGCGCGCTGGTGTCGATGCGCACATCGGTTTCGCCAACATAGCCGATTTTGCCTTCGATGGTTCGGGTGGGAAGGTCAACAACAACTTCGTCACCGACCTTGTAATCA
>NZ_JARFIS010000832.1:0-298 GCF_029076575.1 Faecalibacterium sp. DFI.5.82 | reverse complement strand
TTTTTCAGTTCAAACATATTTTTCCCCTCACCCGTAGTTACTTATCTTATGTTTCGCACTTGTTATTTTTTCAGCGCCTTGAATCCAGAACGTATAATGGAAATGTCTTTTTCCGCCGTTTTTATTACGCTCGAACTGACTCCCGCACCTATCGCATCTTCCATTGCATCCAGGCTCTTATTCGTATAGATATAATGCTGTATATCCAGACAGACCGCCCGGACCGTAGCCGTAAATTCCCGATAAGGACTCTGCCCAAAATACTTCATTGCAAATCCAAACGGGTTTTCATACTGTG
>NZ_JARFIS010000831.1:0-298 GCF_029076575.1 Faecalibacterium sp. DFI.5.82 | reverse complement strand
GCGTTCAGGAGCATCAGGATGGGGGTAAACAGGCCCACGCCGGTCTGAGCCGCCGCGCCGATCCCCGAGATGTGGCCGATGTAGATGCGGTCCACGATGTTGTACAGCAGGTTGACAACCTGCGCCACAACGGCGGGGATCATCAGCTGGAGCAGGAGCTTTTTCACGTCACCCGTGCCCATATCCTGCTGTTTTTTCTGCGTTTGTGCCACGGAAAGTGTCTCCTTTGGTTTGAGCGAGACGGAGAGGGCTGCCCTCAGAACGTCAGGCCGAAGTTCATCTCGTAGTAGTTGCCTGC
>NZ_JARFIS010000830.1:0-298 GCF_029076575.1 Faecalibacterium sp. DFI.5.82 | reverse complement strand
CGGAGAAAATCCAATCGAACCCGGAGATAGATGGTTCTCACCGAAATAGTTTTAGGACTAGCCTCAAGTTAGATACCTGGAGGTAAAGCACTGAATAGCCTAGCGGCCGAGAGGATAGCGAAGCTTATCAAACTCAGAATGCCAGAGTATTGATGCTTGGGAGTCAGACAGTGTCAGATAAATGTCATTGTCTAAAGGGAAACAGCCCAGATCTACAGCTAAGGTCCCAAAGTCAGGTTAAGTGGAAAACGATGTGAAGATACGCAGACAACCAGGATGTTGGCTCAGAAGCAGCCAC
>NZ_JARFIS010000083.1:0-442 GCF_029076575.1 Faecalibacterium sp. DFI.5.82 | reverse complement strand
GGAAGGTCAGTGCGCGGGCATCCACGGGACGGGTCTTGCCGTCGTTCATCAGCAGGATGAAGGGCACGTCCATGTCCACGATCTCGAAGGGGCCGTGGAAGAACTCGCCGCTGTGGAAGGAGCCGGAGTTGACCCACTGCATCTCCATCATCAGGCAGATGGAGGTGGAGTAAGCGACCTCCATGGAAGCGCCGCTGGACATGACGAAGACGACGGGAGCGTCCTTGTACTTCTCAGCGAACTCCTTGGCAGACTTGCGGGCAGAGTTGGCAGCGTTCTCGGCAGCCTCGAACACGTTGGTCAGGCCCTCGATCATCTTGTCGTACTTGTCGAAACCTTCCACCTGCTGCAGGATCTCCACAGCCAGTGCCAGAACGTAGCCCATCTTTTCCAGATTGGCGGCGTAGTTTGCCTCAAAGCCGTGAACGATGGTGTAGTCAGC
>NZ_JARFIS010000829.1:0-298 GCF_029076575.1 Faecalibacterium sp. DFI.5.82 | reverse complement strand
ATCATCATTGACGAGCTGGCCGATCTGAAGATGGTCGTGGGCAAGGACGTGGAGGATTCCATCTGCCGGATTGCCCAGAAGGCCCGTGCCGCCGGAATGCACCTCATCGATGCCACCCAGCGCCCCAGCGAGGATGTCATCACTGGCCTGATCAAGGCCAACATCCCCAGCCGCATTGCCTTTGCCGTGTCCAGCCAGGTGGACAGCCGTACCATTCTGGCTGGTGCCGGTGCCGAGAAGCTGCTGGGCCAGGGCGATATGCTCTTTATGCCTGTGGGCGCGCCCAAGCCGGTGCGTA
>NZ_JARFIS010000828.1:0-298 GCF_029076575.1 Faecalibacterium sp. DFI.5.82 | reverse complement strand
AATCAGATCGGTAATCCGCTTGGCGACTTTCTTCCATGTGAAATGCACATCCGGGCAGCCCTCCTTTTTGTAGTGCAGACCTTTTCCATCGTGATCTTCCCAGCTACCCCCAGCGCCGGACAGGGCGTGAGAGTGGCCGCCAGTGCCGTACTCATTCTTGAGAAAATCCACCTTTTCTTTGTCCGTATGGGGGTTCTGGTAAAAGGTGAAAATCCGGCCTTTACCACTTTCAAATCCGCTGCCTCTGGTCATGGCTGCGTCGATCTCGTCCTCTGTGATGAACTGCTTGACCGCAGGT
>NZ_JARFIS010000827.1:0-298 GCF_029076575.1 Faecalibacterium sp. DFI.5.82 | reverse complement strand
CCATGAAGCGGAACCAGAAGCTGGCCAAGGAACTGAACCGCCCCAGCTGCCAGGATACTGGTGTGCTGCAGTTCTGGGTAAAGTGCGGCGTGGACTTCCCCCTCATCGGTGAGGTGGAGGGATCCTGGTGCGGGTCATCGTGCCGAAAGAGCAGGCAGCATTATGCTATCAGTCGGTGCGCAACAGCCAGACGGATTTGCCGGTTGTGACCTGTGCCGCCGCGAAAACGGCCGGGGGCTTCCGGGTCGCCATTGGTGCCCGGCCCGGCAAGGCAGTGCTGTATACCCTGCAGCCCAAT
>NZ_JARFIS010000826.1:0-298 GCF_029076575.1 Faecalibacterium sp. DFI.5.82 | reverse complement strand
CTGGACCAACTTCGAGCATCAGATCACCTTTGATGTCCGTCAGCCCAAGACCCACAAGTATTCCATGGAGCGCCTGCGGAAATTCATTGCAGACCACCACTATGTGAATGTCATCCGTTACACCACCTTCTTCCACCAGTTCACCCTGATCTTCGATGAGCTCAAGCGGGAGAAGTTCGTGGACTGGTACGGCTTTTCCGCCTCGGTCAGCCCCTATATCCTGGAGCAGTTCGAGCAGGAGGTGGGCTTCAAGTTCCGCCCGGAGTACATCATCGATCAGGGCTACTACAACAACCAG
>NZ_JARFIS010000825.1:0-298 GCF_029076575.1 Faecalibacterium sp. DFI.5.82 | reverse complement strand
ATGCAATGGCACAAGCCTGCGTAAACTCACTCCAAGCTTACGGATTAGGTACAGACGGCATTATTTATGGTGGGAAACGCATGGGATTATACTTTCTGGAAAGCGGTGCAGCATTTCGTAACTCCAATGTAGTATATGACCGTGAAGGCTCTTCCTTTGCCACTTTACGTCCCGGCATGATAGACTGGGAAAAGATTCTTTCCGATGCAGGCTGGTTCCACTGGTCTGCTGTTTGCAGTGCTTCCAGGCAGGCATCTGCTCCTTCCTGTGACAGGGACGCTGCTATACCCGACCAGTG
>NZ_JARFIS010000824.1:0-298 GCF_029076575.1 Faecalibacterium sp. DFI.5.82 | reverse complement strand
ATGACGAATCGGACTACATAAGAAACTACGATGAGTTCTTGGAATTCGTAAAAAATTGTGGCGACACGACTGGGATTGAAGGAGAAAAAGAATCATGAATGTACCATTTGTAAGTTTTCTGCCTATGGAACATGAGCTGGATACTGAGCTGCGCGCAGCGTTTGAGCGCGTTTATGAGCGCAGCTGGTATATCGAGGGAAAGGAAGACGAAGCATTTGAAAAGGCTTTTGCAGACTTCTGCCATGTGAATTATTGTGTCAGCACAGGAAACGGCTTGGATGCGTTGATGCTTGCACTG
>NZ_JARFIS010000823.1:0-298 GCF_029076575.1 Faecalibacterium sp. DFI.5.82 | reverse complement strand
CCAACGGCTCCCCCTTTGGGGGAGCTGGCAAAGCCTATTGGCTTTGACTGAGAGGGTGAGGCCGTTAATCTTTCAAAATATCCTGCATCGCCCGGAGGATGCTCTGCAGCAGCTCCAGCGGCTTTTCCTCATTTTGCAGGGTGACGGAGAGGTAGGGCTTTGCGCCGGCCCCGGTGACAACGCGGCCGTTGAAGGCCACCAGCAGGCCCTGGATCATCCGGAGTTCCAGCTGCTCTACCTGCAGCACCAGAGTGTCCTTCTTCTGGGTCACCTCGTACACGCCCACAGCGATGGCCTG
>NZ_JARFIS010000822.1:0-298 GCF_029076575.1 Faecalibacterium sp. DFI.5.82 | reverse complement strand
GGGCCTTCTGGCCCACGGCATCGGGGTCTACCGGCACCCTGCGCCATGCCAGAAGGCCCGGGACTGCATGCCCTCCATCTGGCAGTGCTTCATCAAAAAGCCTGCCCGTGTGAGCAAGGGCATTGATTTTGACCGCAGGCTCTACATCATCCGCCGGGTGTTCGAGCAGGCCAGCAACGGCACCTATGTGCCCAGCCTGTCCAGCCGCACCATCATCTACAAGGGCATGTTCCTGGTGCACGATCTGCGCCTGTTCTACCTTGACCTGCAGGACGAGGATTATGAGTCCGCCATCGGC
>NZ_JARFIS010000821.1:0-298 GCF_029076575.1 Faecalibacterium sp. DFI.5.82 | reverse complement strand
CTTCTGGGGCTTACTTGGGACTGTATTGACATTTCCCCCACCAGTATTGAACTTGGTCAGGCAAGCATCTTCGTTGAAAAGGAGTTGCAGGGAGTAAATCGTGAAGCGATGGCAGATCTGGACGGTAAGGACATCATGTTCAAGTTCCCGCCGACCTTCGCCAGTACGCATACCGCATTGGTTCTCAAAACTCCTAAGACCAAAACAAGTGTCCGCAAGGTGTTCTTACCGAAAACCATAGCGGAAATGTTGGTACAGCGAAAGGCTGACATCGAAGAACTGAAAGACCTTTTCGGTG
>NZ_JARFIS010000820.1:0-298 GCF_029076575.1 Faecalibacterium sp. DFI.5.82 | reverse complement strand
GCCATGCAGGCTGCCGCCTCCAACACCGCCGCCGGTCCCGCCCTGGCCTTTATGGGGATGAACCAGGCCGCTGCAGCGGGCGGTGTCAACGCCCGGGATCTCTACCAGATGGGCGGCCAGCAGACCGCCGCGCAGCCTCAGGCCGCACCGGCCGCTGGCTGGACCTGCAGCTGCGGCCACACCGGCAACTCGGGCAAGTTCTGTGCCGAATGCGGCAAGCCCCGGCCCGAAGCCCCGGCTGTCTGGGTGTGCAGCTGCGGTGCAAAGAACAGCGGCAAATTCTGCTCGGAGTGCGGCA
>NZ_JARFIS010000082.1:0-443 GCF_029076575.1 Faecalibacterium sp. DFI.5.82 | reverse complement strand
CCAGAAAAAAGATCCAAACAAAAAGGCCGCCGTGCCAGCAGCACAGCAGCCTTTGAAAAGCCATTTCAGTTTTGAATCACTTGCACAGGAACGCCGGCAGGGGCTTGCCCTCCTTGCGCCACTGGTGATATTCCGCAGTGGCGGCAAATTCCACGTCACCGGCGGAGTTCAGGGCAGTTTCCACGGAATCCTGCACCACGCCGATTATAAAGCCGACACCGACCACCTGCATGGCGATATCATTGGAGATGCCAAACAGGGAGCAGGCCATGGGGATCAGCAGCAGGGAGCCGCCAGCCACGCCGGAAGCACCGCAGGCACCCAGAGCGCTCATCACCGAAAGAAGGATGGTGGCGGGCAGGGACACCTGAATGCCCAGCGTATTGGCCGCAGCCAGCGTCATAATGGTAATGGTGATGGCGGCACCATCCATATTGATGGTA
>NZ_JARFIS010000819.1:0-298 GCF_029076575.1 Faecalibacterium sp. DFI.5.82 | reverse complement strand
CCAGCGTTTCCGCGCCCCGGCTCTTCCACTGGGCCGCAGCCCGCCACTGGGGCGGAAACGCTGGTGGCCCTGCAGGCACAGAGCCCTTCCGGGCTGAAAAAGGCCGCGCAGGCCCTGCGGCAGGCGTTTTCGGCAGACCTGTACGGGGCAGGAGAGACCACTCTGCCTGCCGCCGTGGTTGAGGCGCTGGAACGGCACGATAAGCTGCTCATCTGTGCGGATGCTGCCGCCGGTGCCCTACTGGAAGCCCGGCTCGAGAACCTGCCCGGGGACGAGAAGGTCTTTGATTTTGGCGCGG
>NZ_JARFIS010000818.1:0-299 GCF_029076575.1 Faecalibacterium sp. DFI.5.82 | reverse complement strand
CAGCTGTCATGGGTTCCAGCTTTTCGATGGTCAGGCAGCCGCACTCGGCGGCGTGGATCATGCCGTCGTCCTCGCTGACGGGGATAAAGGCACCGGAGAGGCCGCCCAAATGGTTGGAGGCCATCACGCCGCCCTTCTTCACAGCATCGTTCAGCAGGGCCAGGCAGGCCGTGGTGCCGCAGCAGCCGCAGGTCTCAAGGCCCATCTCTTCCAGTATGTTGGCCACGCTGTCGCCCACAGCAGGGGTGGGGGCCAGCGAAAGGTCGATGATGCCCGCGGGCACGCCCAGAGCCTTGGAG
>NZ_JARFIS010000817.1:0-299 GCF_029076575.1 Faecalibacterium sp. DFI.5.82 | reverse complement strand
AATCAGTTCTGCGGGGCGTTTTGAAATGTGCCCGGAACTGTTCTTCTCACAACTGCAATCCATTTCAAACAGATGTCCGCATGACGACACGAGTACAAAGGAGAGGGCGAATTATGACAATTGCCATTCTTGCACATGATTCCCGCAAAGAACTTGCACTTCAGTTCTGCACCGCCTACAGTGGTATCCTGTCTCGGAACACTGTCATCGCCTCCGGCACCACCGGCCGGATGTTGAACCAGGCTACCGGCTTGCCAGTTCACTGTTACCTCTCCGGAAAGCTGGGCGGCATTCAGCAG
>NZ_JARFIS010000816.1:0-299 GCF_029076575.1 Faecalibacterium sp. DFI.5.82 | reverse complement strand
CTGCTCTGTCCACTGTGTCTGGACTCTGATGAACCACGGCTGCGAGGCCATCCGCGTCAACAACAACCCCGAGACCGTCTCCACCGACTTTGACACCGGCGACCGTCTGTACTTCGACCCCCTGAACCCGGAGAGTGTGGACAACATCATCGCCACCGAACAGCCCGATGCCTGCGTGGTCCAGTTCGGCGGCCAGACCGCCATCTAGCTGGCAAAGCACATGGATGAGATCGGCCTGCCCATCCTGGGCACCCCGGCGGATGCCATTGACGAGGCAGAGGACCGTGAGCGCTTTGACG
>NZ_JARFIS010000815.1:0-299 GCF_029076575.1 Faecalibacterium sp. DFI.5.82 | reverse complement strand
ACCGCACTGCGGTCTTACCTTGGTAAACGGATGCCGGTTGGTTACGGCAGCTCGACCTGCGCGATATCCACTTCTGCGGGTGTCTCGCGGCCAAACATGTAGACCTTGAGCTTGACTTTGAAGCTCTCGGTATCAATGCCCTCCACAAGGCCCATAAAGCCTTCCAGCGGGCCGGCGGTGTTCTGCACGGTATCGCCGACATTGAAATCGACGGTCAGCGGAGCCGCCTTTTCAACGCCCATCTTCTCCACTTCCTCAGCAGAGAGGGGAACGGGCTTGGATGCGGGACCGAGGAAACC
>NZ_JARFIS010000814.1:0-299 GCF_029076575.1 Faecalibacterium sp. DFI.5.82 | reverse complement strand
TCACTTGCGCTCCACCACGCTGAAAGATCACGACTCCGCAAAAGAGGCCATCAATCAGGCTCATGCCTATGCGCTGGAGCAGGGCACCTTTGACCAAAAGGTGTTCTATGAGTCGTTTGGGATCTTTGACAACCAGAGCATCGAGAAAAGCCTTGTCAGCGAGAATCCCCTTGTCCGTATCTTTGGCCTTCTGGATCGCAGGCTTGGCAAGCGCCGCCTGCTGGCTTTGGAGGACTCCATGGAGCAGGAACTGGACTGGGTGCGGGCTTTCTATGTGATCCGGTTGCAGGCCGAAGGGC
>NZ_JARFIS010000813.1:0-299 GCF_029076575.1 Faecalibacterium sp. DFI.5.82 | reverse complement strand
CGTTTGAGGACTGCGATCCGCTTCTCATTCCGGGCAAGCTGCTTCTTCAGGACAGTCAGCTTTTCGGTGCTTTCCACCCGAAGCTGCTCCACCATGACCTTCCGGAAGTAGTCCTCATGACAGAGGATGTAGTCCGTCACCCGCTGAACATGGCTTAGCACACGGCCCTCCAAAACCTTTACCCGGATGAAGTGTCCCTTGCTCTTGCTCCCGTTCTTCTTGTGCAGAGAGCAATCAAAGAAGTCTTGACTGAAGTCCCTGTTGTTGGACGAACCATATTGCATCTTAGAACCGCAGTC
>NZ_JARFIS010000812.1:0-299 GCF_029076575.1 Faecalibacterium sp. DFI.5.82 | reverse complement strand
CCCTTTCCGTCTGCATAGCAGGCAAGGGCGATATCCTCCGGGGTGTTGATGGATGGCCGGTCACAGGGCAGCAGTTTGTGTTTGTTCCGGTAGTTCACATACCGCCAGCGGCCTTCCGCCGTGTAAGGGGTCATCTCCTGGTCAAACGGCTTGCGCTCATGTCGGCTGTGCGTGATAAACGCATAGGTGATTCCAACACATTTTCCCTCGATGGGAATTGCAAAGGTTTTGCTCTCATATCCTTCGTGCCTGTGAGGAAGATTGCAGAGTGTTTTCAGCGGAACCTGCATCTGGTTATA
>NZ_JARFIS010000811.1:0-299 GCF_029076575.1 Faecalibacterium sp. DFI.5.82 | reverse complement strand
GTAACTGCCTGATTGATAAATGCCATACTTGAATTTCCTCCTTAAATCGTTGGTGAATTGTGAAGGGCGAGTGCCACAATCAGCACCCGCCACGATGGTAACTTCCTGTGTGTGTTCCGGATCAACCGAACAGACCGGAGAGTAGAGGAATGAGGGTCGTGCCGATCTGCACCACGCCGCCGCCAGCCATGAGCTGCTTAATGCCCTGAGATTTAGCCGCCGGATTGTCGTTGCCGTAGCCTTCCATGACGTTGATAACACCCCACACCGCGAGACCGGCACCCGCCACGATGGTAACT
>NZ_JARFIS010000810.1:0-299 GCF_029076575.1 Faecalibacterium sp. DFI.5.82 | reverse complement strand
ACGGCGCTGGAGCTGTGCTGCATTTACGGTCTTGTGGCGCTGGCGCTGTTTCTTAGCTATTCGATCCTGAACATTGCCGACTTGTCCACCGATGGCTGCTTCACCCTTGTCTGTGCCGTGGCCTGCCAGGTGGCGCTGACAGGCCACCCCATCCTGGCCCTGTTCGCGGCCATGGCGGCGGGTGTGTGTTCGGGCTTTGTCACCGCATTTTTGCAGACACGTCTGGGCGTTGAGAGCATCATGGCAGGCATCATCGTGAACACCCGTCTATACACCATCAATCTGGCGGTCATGGGCTT
>NZ_JARFIS010000081.1:0-443 GCF_029076575.1 Faecalibacterium sp. DFI.5.82 | reverse complement strand
CCCACAGCAGGCCGGTCTCCCGCAGGGTGTTGTAGATGACATCCACATCGCCCTCAACGTAACGGACCTGGTCGGTGTCCTCAATGCGCAGGATGAAGGTGCCATCCTCGTGCTTGGCCATCAGGTAGGTGTACAGCGCGGTGCGCAGGTTGCCAACATGCATGTAGCCGGTGGGCGAGGGGGCAAAACGGGTGCGGACTTTATTGCTCGGCATAGAAAAACGCTCCTTTTATATTTACAGGCAAAAAATTGCGGATAGATACCTTTTAGTTTAATCGCTGTGCGCTGTTTTGTCAACGAATCGGCCGCAGATTTGGCAGAATGGGCGTTTGGAAGCAAAAGAAAAAATCTTTTTGTCGAAACTGCACGCAATCATTGACGAATGATTGGAAATTTTGTATACTGAGTGGGAGAGATGGCACAATTTTCCTTTGAAGGCTCTG
>NZ_JARFIS010000809.1:0-299 GCF_029076575.1 Faecalibacterium sp. DFI.5.82 | reverse complement strand
GTTTTCCTCAAAGTCGATCGCATCCCACTTCAGCCCCAGCACCTCGCTGCGGCGCAGGCCGTAGAAGGATGCCAGCAGAACCGGGATCTCCAGCTTGGTGCCCTCTGCAACCTCCGTCAAAGCATGGATCTCTTCGGCACTGTAATAGCTGCCCTTGAACGCATTCTTCTTCGGACGCTCGACCTTATCAGCCTGATTGGTGGGGATCAGGTCGATCTTGACCGCATACTTCAATGCATTGTGGATGTTTGCATGGTAATGGATCACCGAATTTGCCTTGACCCGTTCAAGCTGTTTGG
>NZ_JARFIS010000808.1:0-299 GCF_029076575.1 Faecalibacterium sp. DFI.5.82 | reverse complement strand
CGTGTGTGGAGCTGGGGAAACAAACACCGCCCCGGCAGGGCTGCTTTGTGCAGTGCCGGGGCGGTTCGTTTGTTTTTTGGTGTTCAGATGCGGGAAGTACTTACTTCTTGATCTTGTTCAGCTGTGCGTTCAGGCTCTCGATAAAGCCGTCGGGCATGTTGATCATCTTAGCCATAGCCTCAGGGGTCTTGCGCTTTATCTTATCCCACATGCCAACGCCGGGATTGACGTCAAAGTTGGTGGCCAGCTTGACAGCCCTGGTAGCGAGAGCCAGAGCCTCTTCGTTCTTGGAGAGATCT
>NZ_JARFIS010000807.1:0-299 GCF_029076575.1 Faecalibacterium sp. DFI.5.82 | reverse complement strand
CGGCATCCTGTTTGCCTTTGGCGTACATTTTTTCAAGGCCGGCGCGGTTCTTGGTCATGGTGGACATTCCCTCGGTGCTGTCCGGGGCGATGATGCAGACAAGGCCCTGCCGCTCCAGCTCCCGCGCCCGCTGGACAGCCGTGTTGTACCGCCATGCCCGGCGGCGCAGCCCCTCGGCTGCAGCGGGGTAATGCGACTGCAGCTGGTGTGCCAGATGCTCGTCCAGGGCATCACTCCTCACCAGCCCCATGGGCTTGGTCAGGATGAGAGCCACCCGGTCGCAGCCGTGGGCAAAGGCC
>NZ_JARFIS010000806.1:0-299 GCF_029076575.1 Faecalibacterium sp. DFI.5.82 | reverse complement strand
ATTCGGCAATGATCCCGGTGAACTTGTACATTGTGAAATTTATATCGTTCATACAGAAATAACATGCGTCTCTTTCCATTTGTGGGCAGGGTGTACAAAAAAGCATGGATACTTTGTGGAACCCTTTGCCCGGTTGCGGCTTGAAAACCCTTGGAACCTATTATATAATATTTCTAGGTATCTGTAAAATTCTGTCCGCATCTGCGAACCGAAAAGAATATGGAGGCACAAGAAGATGAAAGTTCTGGTTATTTACTGCGGCTCTTCTTCCCTGAAGTATCAGCTGATCGATATGGACG
>NZ_JARFIS010000805.1:0-299 GCF_029076575.1 Faecalibacterium sp. DFI.5.82 | reverse complement strand
CTCCAAACGATAAAAAGCTTCAAACAATTAGGGAATATCATCTACTGGAATATGTGTAACTGTGTTCTCTACGGAGAACAAAAAGCGTCCGTTGGTATATTGTAAAATAATATCAACGCTTGCTCCATGCGGCGAATACTTTACAGCATTTGAAATCAAATTGGAGAACACCTTTTCAATCAGTAATATGTTCCCATTGATAAAAGCGGGAGACTGTATAGCAAGATGTATTTGTAGCTCATTTGTTGCCACTAAATCATCAATCTCCCTCAAAAAGCCATGTATCATGGGAGCGCAAT
>NZ_JARFIS010000804.1:0-299 GCF_029076575.1 Faecalibacterium sp. DFI.5.82 | reverse complement strand
GCAAAAAGCGCCCTTTCTCTCGCATCACACAAGAGAAAGGGCGCAGTCAAACTTTATTCAGCTCAGGAGAAACTCCGATCAGCAGTTCTCAGCGAAGTACTTAATGGTACGAACCATCTGAGAGGGGTAGGAGTTCTCGTTGTCGTACCAGGACACGACCTGAACCTGATAGGTGTCGTCGCAGCTACGCTGAATTTTTGCACTTTTCCAAGTAGTTCTTCACAGTTTCGTAACAACAGTTACAGTACCAGAACATCCCGTTGTCGTACCAAAACCGGTTTGTTCGTACCACGATTATA
>NZ_JARFIS010000803.1:0-299 GCF_029076575.1 Faecalibacterium sp. DFI.5.82 | reverse complement strand
AATGCACCATGCTCCATACCATGTCATTACCACCAGCAATCCAATGGTTCTGCCAAATCGCCTTATCGCCCTCAATACGCACAAAATCTTTTCCCTGAGCAGCCAGTTCACGGTCAAAATCGGTAGCGGTTACAACCAATTCCGGATTTTCAGAAAAACGGCGTGCAGTGTCTTTTACAATGGCAAAAGCCTGCGGAAGTACATCATCCAGTGCTTTTTCATATTTTTCCAGCACTTCTTTTTCCAGTTTGTCTATCTGCGCGAAGATGCCCTCACGATCTTCCAGTTCTGTAGTTTCG
>NZ_JARFIS010000802.1:0-299 GCF_029076575.1 Faecalibacterium sp. DFI.5.82 | reverse complement strand
GCCTTTTTGCCGGTAAAGGACTTCAGGGCTTCCAGAGCACCCTTGCCGTGGTACAGATCGCGGGGAAGATCTGCTCTGCCTGTGCGTGGAGCTCGGTGCGGAACTGTTCCACGGTCTGGCCCCGCACCTTGAGGTACTGGTCAAAGTTGACGTTGTTGGCCTGCAGCCGCAGGTTGAAGTTCCGCTGTTCGGCGATCGGTGCCGTTGTTCTGGTGCTGGCCGCAAAGTTCATGGCGGTTGAGGAAGACCCCCGTATTGAAGAAGTTTCTGCCTGCCTGGCCGGTGCAAACTGCGGCGGC
>NZ_JARFIS010000801.1:0-299 GCF_029076575.1 Faecalibacterium sp. DFI.5.82 | reverse complement strand
GACTGCCAGCTGGAACAGGATGCCTGCCAGCTCAGGGTAGTAGGCATCGGAGATGGTGTTGGAGGCCAGGAAGGCATGGATGCCAAAGTTCTTTGCACCCTTTGCCATCAGCTTCTTGTAGCCGTCGATCATCTGCTCCTCGGTCATGCCGTACTTGGCATCGCCGGGCTTGTCCATAACCTGGAAGCCCTCCTCGCTCTCGCCCAGCTGGCAGTCCGTGTGCAGAAGGCCACCGGTGCCCACATCGGCTACATCAACCTGTCCGGCGGCGTGGGCATCCCCTACCGCCCCGACCAGAC
>NZ_JARFIS010000800.1:0-299 GCF_029076575.1 Faecalibacterium sp. DFI.5.82 | reverse complement strand
AAGCGCCTCTGCGCTGCCCGCCTCGGCAGCGGCAGTGTAGCGGGCCGCCGCTTCCTGCCAATTCCCGGCCCGGGCGGCGGCGTGCCCGGCTTCCAGTTCCTGAGCGCCGGGGGTGTCGCTCCCCCGCTCCGATCTCAGCAGCCCGCTGAGCAGGGAGACATCCAGCGTGGCAGAGCTTGTCCACGGATCCAGCCACACCATCGATGCCGTCCGTTTCCAGCGCATACTCCATGGCGCTGCGCAGGCTGCGCTCCACCATGGGGCGGGTGGCGCTGGCCTTTTCCGCCTCGGCGTTCTTT
>NZ_JARFIS010000080.1:0-445 GCF_029076575.1 Faecalibacterium sp. DFI.5.82 | reverse complement strand
ATAGTACAGCGTCAGACTTCCCCACCGGTGGTACTTCCACAAACGGAAGAAGAGCCTGCCTCTTTCCTGCTCGATATTGACATTCAGCTCATCCCCCACAAGCGCGTCCATCTCGTCGTACAGCCTGGCTATGCCCTCCCCGATACTGTTTCCCGGTGTGTGCGCCGCTTCCTTTTGCAGCAACAGGGCATACTTGAAAAAGGAATCACGCAGGAACTCATAGTTTTCCCGCGTGATTACATTGATGCTGCCGCATTGAAGTCCGTCGTATGTCTCCACGACAAGGCTTTTCAGGGCAACCGGTGCAAGCGCCGTGCTCAGAAAAGAATTACGGCCCCGCTTGGAGCCGCAATCCGTTCTTTCCTGTCCACCCCGTATCGGGTTTCCCTCCGTGTCTGCCCGATGATGAGCCTTGCCAGCTGTTCCTGCCGGTGTTCGTCCAATG